>NZ_JBGDTY010000004.1:0-269628 GCF_046552515.1 Salmonella sp. SAL00653 | reverse complement strand
ACTTGCATGTGTTAGGCCTGCCGCCAGCGTTCAATCTGAGCCATGATCAAACTCTTCAATTTAAAAGTTTGATGCTCGTGAATTAAACTTCGTAATGAATTACGTGTTCACTCAGAGACTTGGTATTCATTTTTCGTCTTGCGACGTCAGGAATCCGTATCTTCGAGTGCCCACACAGATTGTCTGATAAATTGTTAAAGAGCAGGTGCGACGCGGCTTTCAGCTCACCGTCGCGAGGTGGCGTATATTACGCTTTCCTCTTTCAGAGTCAACCCTGAATTTCAGGATTTTTCTCTTCAACCGGCCGGCTGTTTGTGTGAAGTGATTCACATCCGCCGTGTCGATGGAGGCGCATTATAGGGATCCCATTTTTTTGCACAAGCGTTTTTTGGATCTTTTTTTCTGTTTGTTGATTTTTCATCCCTTTCGCTCCATTCCTGCGCAAAGTGGCGATTTTTTGATGCTATCTCCCCTTGCACAACGCCGTTAAAGCAACCAAAGTCTTCATGACTATTCATTTATGATGAGGTAGACATGTCTGACACATTACGTCCTTATAAGGATCTTTTTCCTGAAATCGGTCAGCGCGTGATGATCGATACCAGCAGTGTGGTTATTGGCGATGTCCGTCTGGCGGATGATGTCGGGATCTGGCCGCTTGTGGTGATTCGCGGCGATGTGAATTACGTTGCGATAGGGGCTCGTACGAACATTCAGGATGGCAGCGTTCTTCACGTAACCCACAAGTCTCCATCCAATCCACACGGCAACCCATTAATCATTGGCGAAAATGTTACCGTTGGCCATAAAGTTATGCTGCACGGCTGTACCATCGGTAACCGCGTACTGGTCGGTATGGGCTCCATTGTGCTGGATGGCGCGATAATAGAAGATGACGTAATGATTGGCGCGGGAAGCCTGGTGCCGCAGCACAAACGGCTGGAAAGCGGCTATTTATATCTTGGCAGTCCGGTAAAACAGATCCGCCCCCTGAGCGATGCTGAGAGATCGGGCCTGCAGTACTCCGCCAATAACTATGTAAAATGGAAAGACGACTATCTTTCTCAGGATAACCATATCCAACCGTGATCATCTTCCTGCTGGGCCAGGATTAATGCTTCAGCCTCTTCTTCCAGGTCCCAGCGATACTCACGAAAAATGGCCAGCCATTGCTCCGCTGTTTCTCCACCAAAGCGATACGCCAGTACATCTTTTTTTATCGCACACGTGAGTTGCATCCCATTGACCAGGGCGGGAAAGATGATAACGCTGGCGGCAGTATCCCATTCTTCGCGGTCAGGAAATTGTATGGCCTGGTTCACGCTAATAATTCCTGCTGTAGCAGCTTAATCACTGGCTCGACCTGCGGTAATACACCGTGCCAAAGCAAAACGGCATGTGCAGCCTGCCCCACCAGCATTCCCAGCCCATCTGCGTAGCGTTTTGCGCCCTGTTGTACACACCAGGAGAGAAATGGCGTATTCCCTTTTTGATAGAACATGTCATAGCAACAGAGGGAAGGGTGAATAAGTGACGCTGGTATCGCCGGGATTTCGCCCCGTATGCCGCTGGAGGTCGCATTAATAATCAGGTCAAACTCACAACCATCCAGCTTGTCCATATCCGTGGCATGAACGCTGCCGGTATGAGCAAAGATTTTCGCCAACGCTTCGGCACGTGAAGCTGTACGGTTAGTGATAGTGACCGCGCAATCCAAAGAAAGCAGGGGTAACAGCACGCCCCGGGATGCGCCGCCCGCGCCAATCAGCAAAATACGCCATCCTGGGCGGATAAAATTTAAACGTTTGAGATCGCTTAATAAACCGATACCGTCAGTATTGTCGCCAAGCAAACGACCATCTTCCAGCCGTTTTAATGTATTGACTGCTCCCGCCAGCGATGCTCGTTCCGTTAACTCATCCGATCGCGCAAACGCCTCCTCTTTAAAAGGTACTGTGATGTTTGCGCCTTTTCCCCCTGCCGCGAAAAAGGCATCAAGCGTATTAATGAAATTATTAATAGGGGCCAGCACGCGACCATAGGGGTGAACAATATCTAGCTGCTGAGCAAATTGCTGATGAATAAATGGCGATTTGCTGTGCGCAATCGGATTTCCAAAAACAGCATAGGTTTCCATCATATTACCCCTGTCGAAACAGTTCGCCCGTCAGAGCATCGCGAATTTCTGAAGGATTTAGACGCCCACCCGTTGTGCCTTCAACCACCGGAAAATCATCGCCAAATTGCGCACGCACCTCTTCAACGGTACGACATGGCGGTAATCCGCTCAGATTGGCGCTGGTGGAAACCAGCGGTTTGCCATACGCATTGCATAGCGCGACCACCAGCGGGTGATTGGTAACACGAACGGCCAGGGAATCAAAACGTCCCGTGAGCCACCGCGGCGTTGTCGCGGGCGCAGGAAAAACAAACGTTACCGGCCCGGGCCAGCAATCAAATACTGCTTTACGCTGTGCGGCGGTAAGTATGCTGTCATCAATATAAGGTTTTAACTGCTCAAAGCTGGCGGCAATCAAAATGAGTCCCTTATCGACGGGCCGTTGTTTTAACGCCAACAGGCGCGTAACGGCTGTTTCACTATCGGGATCGCAGCCGACGCCGAAAACGGCTTCTGTTGGATAAGCGATGACATTTTCTTTATTCAGGAGATCTACCGCTGCGGCGATAGATCCTGTTGGCAGGTTATTATTCACTTGTTTATTCCACCGGAACCGGCTTTCCACATTGTTTACTGGCGCAAAAGCGCTTCACGCCCTGCGCGGTTTTCTTTTCGATGAGTAGCGGATAATGGCACTCGGAGCATTCCCCCGCAACCGGTGTGAAGTTAATGACGAACTGACATTCCGGGTAGCGATCGCAGGAATGAAAGATTTTACCGTAACGAGAACGGCGCTGGACCAAATGTCCTTGCTGGCAGGCTGGACAGGCTATCGCCGTTTCATCCGGTTTATCAATAACCACTGTATGTTCACATTGCGGATACTGACTGCATCCGATGAACATGCCAAAGCGCCCCTGACGCAACACCAGCACGGCGCCACACTCAGGGCACAGTTGCCCCTCCAGAATTTTAACGATATGTCCGTCCGCCTGACTTTTCAGTGGACGAACGTAATCGCATTCCGGATAGCGAGAACAGCCGAGAAACGGACCATGTTTCCCGGAACGAATTACCAGTTCGGCCCCGCACTGCGGGCAGGGCTCATTTTTACGCACCGAAAACAGTGCTGATTTAGCCATATTCACTCATGCAGCATTAACACCTATCAATGCAGCATACCTTCATTTACCTCAAAGAGTAATTCTTCCATTTGCTGATAGGCGTTTTCACAGCCCGGAATGTTGAATAACACCATCAAAATAACCCATTTCAAGTCTTCCAGGTCAAACTCTGCGGTATCCAGCGCCAGCACACGCTCAATCACCATTTCTCGTGTTTCGAGGTTTAGCACCTGAATCTGCTCAAGGAATAACAGGAACCCCCGGCAACTGGCATCAAGCCTTTCACACTCTTCAACCGTATAAATGCGCATTGAAAGAGGGTCGGAAGCAAGTTGCATGGGTTCCGCGAGGCCATCCTGATAGTCAGCGAGTTTTTCCAGCCACAGCAGCGCATTGTAGATGTCTTCGCGATCAAACCCAGCGTCGGTGAGATCACGCTCCAGTCTGTCCTGATCCACGCGCAGCTCGGCTTCGTTATGGATGTATGTTTCAAACAAATACATTAGTACGTCGAACATGGCTTGCCCTCCTTAATCGGACATAGCCGCCGGGTACAGCTGCGATCCATCCTGCTAACTCCAGTTCGAGTAGCTGAGCCACTACCGCTGGCACAGGTTGGCCGGCACGTTCAGCGACGACGTCAACAGGTGTTACCTCATCTCCTACGTTAGCCAGGAGCTCAGGAAATGGCAATGCCGCCTCATCCTGATTTAGTGAATAAAGTGAATTTTCCGCCGTAGTTGGCAACCAGTGTAAGCCGTATTGCAAATTTTCCAGAATATCCTCCGGCGTCGTCACAAGCGTGGCCCCTTGTTTAATTAACCAGTGCGTGCCTTCGCTTCCCGGACTACCGATAGGACCTGGTAATGCAAAAACGTCCCGCCCCTGTTCAAGCGCGCAGCGCGCCGTCACCAACGAACCGCTGCGCAACGCCGCCTCAATCACCAGCACGCCTTTGCTCAGTCCGCTGATAATGCGGTTTCTGCGAGGAAAATTTTGCGGTAGCGGAGGCGTTGAAAGCGGAAATTCTGAGACCACTGCGCCGCCGGCGGCAATCAAGTTTTCAGCCAGCATGGCATGTCGGCGAGGATAAATCTTTGCCAAGCCATTCCCTAACACCGCTACACTTTTTCCCCCCATACTCACCGCGGCGTTGTGTGCTACGCCATCAATTCCCCGAGCAAGGCCGCTGGTGATCGTCAAACCGCTTTTCGCAAGGCTTTCGCAAAGCAGACGTCCCCAGCGTTCTCCATACCAGGAGTGGCTCCGGCTCCCTACGACGGCAAGTTGGCAGGTATGCAGACAGGCAGGATCGCCGTCAATAAAAATAGCGCCAGGATAATCGTCAATAGCACGCAGTTGGGGAGGATAAATCTCACTATCCGCACACAGAAAATGGTGCTGCGGTAGTTCAAGCCAGCGTAATGTCTCATCAAGCACACCTGCTGGAAGCTGTAAAAAACGTTCAGCTTGCCGCGCGGTAAGACCAGCCTCCTGAAGGTGCGTGCGATTTATCTGAGGCTGGCGAATAAGCGAGTTCGCCATGTTCAACATCGCCTCGCCATAAAGGTCGCCGACGTACATTAAACGTAACCAAATTTCGGTACGGGCCATCCTTTCCCTCCCCTGCCACAAGCAGTCTGAACAATCTTTGCGATTGGTCACTGATGCTGTCAATCAGGTGGGGATTTGTCTAGAATAGAGGTAATAATCTTTTCAACTCCTGAACACAACTCTGGATAATTATGTCAGTTTTGCAAGTGTTACATATTCCGGACGAGCGCCTTCGCAAAGTCGCAAAGCCGGTTGAAGAAGTGAATGCAGAAATTCAGCGTATCGTCGATGATATGTTCGAAACGATGTACGCGGAAGAAGGTATCGGTCTGGCCGCAACGCAGGTCGATATCCACCAGCGGATCATCGTGATTGACGTTTCGGAAAACCGCGACGAGCGCCTGGTACTCATTAACCCGGAATTGCTGGAGAAAAGTGGCGAAACGGGTATAGAAGAAGGCTGTCTGTCGATCCCGGAACAGCGCGCTTTAGTGCCGCGCGCCGAGAAAGTGAAAATCCGCGCGCTGGATCGCGACGGCAACCCGTTTGAGCTTGAAGCGGATGGTTTGCTGGCAATCTGCATTCAGCATGAGATGGATCACCTGGTCGGTAAACTTTTTATCGATTATTTGTCGCCGCTGAAGCAACAACGTATTCGTCAGAAAGTAGAAAAACTCGACCGCCTGAACGCCCGGGCTTAAAGGACAAGAACCAACGTGTCAGATTCACTACGTATTATTTTTGCGGGTACACCTGACTTTGCAGCGCGTCATCTCGACGCACTGTTAACTTCTGGACATAACGTTGTCGGCGTATTTACCCAACCCGATCGTCCAGCAGGTCGCGGCAAAAAGTTGATGCCCAGCCCGGTAAAAGTGCTGGCGGAAGAAAAAGGCCTGCCCGTTTTCCAGCCCGTGTCGCTTCGTCCTCAGGAAAACCAGCATCTGGTGGCTGACTTACATGCCGACGTCATGGTTGTCGTAGCATATGGTCTGATTCTCCCAAAGGCAGTGCTGGATATGCCCCGTCTCGGATGTATCAACGTTCACGGTTCGCTGCTTCCACGCTGGCGCGGCGCGGCGCCTATTCAGCGCTCACTCTGGGCAGGCGATGCGGAAACCGGCGTCACAATTATGCAGATGGATGTAGGGCTGGATACCGGCGACATGCTGTATAAACTTGCGTGCCCGATTACCGCAGAAGATACCAGTGGCTCACTGTATAATAAGTTGGCTGAACTTGGCCCGCAGGGGTTAATTACCACACTAAAACAACTGGCGGACGGCACAGCGACGCCTGAAGCGCAGAATGAAGCGCTGGTCACTCATGCGGAAAAGCTCAGTAAAGAAGAAGCGCGTATCGACTGGTCTCTCTCCGCAGCACAGCTGGAGCGTTGCATTCGCGCCTTTAATCCGTGGCCAATGAGCTGGCTGGAAATCGACGGCCAGCCGGTAAAAGTCTGGCAGGCGTCCGTCATAGAGGACGCCACGCAGTCGCTGCCGGGAACTATTCTGGCCGCGACGAAACAGGGCATCCAGGTTGCAACAGGCAAGGGGATATTAAATTTGCTTTCGCTTCAGCCTGCCGGCAAAAAAGCGATGAGCGCCCAGGATCTGTTAAATTCACGCCGGGAATGGTTTATTCCTGGTAACCGCCTTGCCTGACGATCACGTCTTTATACGCCCGGTGTTACCGGGCATTTTTATTTTATACATATGAAAAAACAAAACAATTTACGTAGTCTGGCAGCACAGGCCGTTGAACAGGTCGTCGAGCAGGAACAATCATTAAGTAATGTGCTCCCGCCGCTGCAACAAAAAGTCGCCGATAAAGACAAAGCGTTACTTCAGGAGCTGTGCTTTGGCGTCCTGCGAACTCTTTCACAGCTGGAATGGCTGATCAATAAGCTGATGTCTCGTCCAATGACCGGCAAGCAGCGTACAGTGCATTACTTAATTATGGTCGGTTTTTATCAGTTGCTGTACACCCGCGTTCCTCCCCATGCGGCGCTGGCTGAAACCGTTGAAGGCGCGGTCTCCATTAAACGTCCGCAGTTGAAAGGGTTAATTAATGGCGTCCTGCGCCAGTTCCAGCGCCAGCAGGAAACGTTGCTTAATGAGTTTGCGACCAGCGATGCGCGCTTTTTACATCCCGGTTGGCTGGTAAAGCGTTTGCAAAATGCTTACCCCACACAGTGGCAACGCATTATTGATGCGAATAACCAGCGTCCGCCTATGTGGCTACGTGTAAATCGTACACACCACACCCGCGACGGTTGGCTTGGCTTACTTGAAGACGCAGGCATGAAGGGATATCCGCATCCCGATTATCCCGACGCTGTACGTCTGGAAACGCCAGCTCCGGTACATGCTTTACCCGGTTTTGCTGAGGGTTGGGTAACTGTCCAGGATGCCTCTGCGCAGGGATGTGCAGTTTTTCTCGCTCCTCAGAACGGTGAGCACATTTTAGACTTGTGCGCCGCGCCCGGCGGTAAAACCACGCATATTCTCGAAGTGGCCCCCGAAGCAGACGTGTTGGCGGTTGATATTGATGAACAACGGCTCTCCCGCGTTTACGACAACCTAAAGCGCCTTGGGATGAAAGCGACAGTTAAACAAGGGGATGGACGTTATCCCGCCCAATGGTGCGGCGAGCAGCAGTTTGACCGTATTCTGCTGGATGCGCCCTGCTCCGCAACCGGCGTCATTCGCCGTCATCCAGATATCAAATGGCTGCGTCGCGATCGCGATATCGCGGAACTGGCGCAATTACAGGCGGAAATTCTTGATGCCGTCTGGCCGCGCCTGAAGCCCGGCGGGACGCTGGTTTACGCCACCTGTTCCGTACTGCCGGAAGAAAACCGCGATCAGATCAAGACCTTTTTGCAACGCACTCCCGATGCCGCGCTCAGCGAAACGGGAACACCTGATCAACCAGGACAGCAAAATCTGCCGGGCGGCGAAGAAGGTGATGGGTTCTTTTACGCTAAGCTAATCAAGAAGTGATGAGATAACGGGCCACGACTGATGAAAATTATCATACTGGGCGCAGGGCAAGTTGGCGGAACACTGGCGGAAAACCTGGTCGGCGAAAACAACGACATCACGGTGGTTGATACCAACGGCGAACGGTTACGCAGTTTGCAAGATAAGTTCGATCTACGCGTAGTGCAGGGGCATGGTTCGCATCCCCGCGTGTTGCGCGAAGCGGGCGCTGACGATGCGGATATGCTGGTCGCTGTCACCAGTTCAGATGAAACTAATATGGTTGCCTGTCAGGTAGCCTATTCACTCTTCAACACTCCAAACCGTATCGCCCGCATTCGCTCCCCGGACTATGTTCGCGATGCGGATAAACTCTTTCATTCTGAAGCGGTTCCGATTGATCATCTGATCGCGCCGGAGCAGTTGGTTATCGATAATATTTATCGCCTGATCGAGTATCCGGGAGCATTACAGGTTGTAAACTTTGCTGAAGGGAAAGTCAGTCTGGCAGTAGTAAAAGCCTACTATGGCGGTCCACTAATAGGTAACGCGCTCTCGACAATGCGAGAGCATATGCCGCATATCGATACCCGCGTTGCCGCAATTTTCCGTCATGACAGACCAATCCGTCCTCAGGGCTCGACTATCGTGGAAGCAGGGGATGAAGTCTTCTTTATTGCGGCTTCACAGCATATCCGTGCAGTAATGAGCGAATTACAGCGTCTGGAAAAACCCTACAAGCGCATCATGCTGGTGGGCGGCGGCAACATCGGCGCTGGGCTGGCAAGGCGTCTGGAAAAAGACTATAGCGTTAAATTGATCGAACGCGATCAACAACGCGCCGCAGAATTGGCTGAGAAACTGCAAAACACGATCGTCTTTTTTGGCGACGCTTCCGATCAGGAATTGCTGGCGGAGGAGCATATTGATCAGGTCGATCTCTTTATCGCGGTCACTAACGATGACGAAGCCAATATCATGTCCGCGATGTTGGCTAAGCGTATGGGCGCCAAAAAAGTGATGGTGCTGATTCAGCGTCGAGCTTATGTCGATCTTGTGCAGGGTAGCGTTATAGATATTGCGATTTCTCCGCAGCAGGCCACCATCTCTGCATTACTGAGCCATGTGCGTAAAGCAGATATCGTCGGCGTTTCCTCACTACGTCGCGGGGTTGCCGAAGCCATCGAAGCCGTCGCGCACGGCGATGAAAGCACTTCCCGCGTGGTTGGCCGCGTCATTGACGAAATAAAACTGCCGCCAGGCACCATTATTGGCGCGGTCGTTCGCGGTAATGATGTCATGATTGCTAATGACAATTTGCGCATTGAACAAGGCGATCACGTCATTATGTTTTTGACCGATAAAAAGTTTATTACCGACGTCGAACGTCTGTTCCAGCCAAGTCCTTTCTTCCTCTAATTTAAGGGGCGCTCATTCAGCGCCCTTTTAATTCCCTTTATTTATCAAGGTTTAATTTATTTCGCTAAACAGAAGCCGTAAATGGAAAATGCCTTAGCATTTGTTAAACTTATAACGTCAGCTGCATAGGGAGAATAAAAATGAGTTTTATTAAAGAATTTCGCGAATTCGCGATGCGCGGGAATGTTGTGGATTTGGCAGTGGGTGTCATTATTGGCGCGGCATTCGGTAAGATTGTTTCTTCACTGGTTGCCGATATCATTATGCCGCCGTTGGGATTGTTAATCAGCGGGATCGACTTTAAACAATTTGCTTTTACGTTACGCGAAGCGCAGGGAGATATTCCGGCGGTCGTCATGCATTACGGCGTGTTTATCCAGAACGTATTTGATTTTGTGATTGTGGCCTTTGCTATCTTTGTTGCCATTAAGCTTATCAACAGACTCAACCGTAAAAAAACAGAAGAGCCGGCAGCTCCACCCGCACCTTCTAAAGAGGAAGTGTTATTGGGCGAAATCCGCGATCTGCTGAAAGAACAAAATAACCGTTCTTAATAAGCAGAAGGCCAGTGGTAAAAAAGTCACTTACTTTCTTGCCACTGGCCTCCCAGTTCCCCCGGTTACCATGTTTACCTCTACGCAGATAGCTTCCTTTACCTTTCTTATTTTTTTCAACCCGCTGCCTGAAAAGGGGATCGTGCAGTAATGCCTCAATGGCATTGTCCTTTATCTGCCCTTTCTTATGTTGATAACGACTCATAATGTCTCCTGATTGTATAAATTAACGGCGCGAGTGTAGCCCCGTCGGTTCAATAAATCAACATCCTGATTTCGCCCCACTGGCCCCCTGTTCCAGGGCTTCCAGAATGGAACAATAGACGCTACTGTGGGCCGTTCCACAACAAGCATCATTAAGCCTTTGTAACGAACGCTGCATCGTTTGCAGTTCCGCAATCCTGGCTTCAACCTCCTGCAATCGCTCTTGCACAATACTTTTTGATTCCTGACAGGTATGGTGCTCAGGATCAATTCGGATCGATAAAAGTTCACGGATCGACTCAAGCGTGAAACCCAACTGCCGAGCATAACGAATAAACTTGAGACGCTGCAGATCGTTTTCAGTATATAGACGAAACCCGCCTTCAGTACGTACCTCATGATCCATCATCTGCTGTTTTTCATAGTAGCGAATGGTATCAGGCGTTACGTCTGCCAGCTTTGCCAGCTCACCAATGCGATACATACAAGCTCCGTTAATTATCGTTGATTTTATGCAGCAGTTTTTCCGCATACTCACCGTGTAAAAAGTCGGTACTCAACCCAGCCTGCCGAAGTTTTAGTTCAAGCAGGGAGAGCTGGCGACTAACCTGATGGTATCGAGGGTCATCTTCCCGGATACTGTTGAGGATATCAAGTAACTGAATAGCGTCTCTGCGCTGCTCCAGTTCAGGGGGAAGACAGCCCGCATTCTTGAGTAAGCGATAACCCGCACGAAGTTCCGCCGGCACATGAGAATCATCATCCAGAATAAGCGGCTCGCCACGGCCAGGCAAATTATCAAACTCGCCTTTACGCTGTGCCTCGATAATATGACGCTCTGCCCACTGGTCAAGTAACCACATACGTCGCTCCAGGGATTGAACGAAAAGAATACAATTATTGTAGATATGTGGGGTTCAGGAGGATATAAAAAAACCCGCCGAAGCGGGTTTTTTTACGTTACTACAGATTACTCTGCAGCAGCTTCTGTTTTCTCTGAACGATCAACCAGCTCGATGTATGCCATCGGCGCGTTGTCGCCTGCACGGAAGCCACACTTCAGAATGCGAGTGTAACCACCGGCGCGGCTCGCGAAACGCGGGCCCAGCTCGTTAAACAGTTTTGCCACGATCTCGTTATCACGAGTACGGGCGAATGCCAGACGACGATTAGCAACGCTATCAGTCTTGGCAAGAGTAATCAGCGGCTCAACTACGCGACGCAGCTCTTTCGCTTTAGGCAGGGTCGTCTTGATGATTTCATGACGAACCAGTGAACCTGCCATGTTGCGGAACATAGCCTGGCGATGGCTGCTGTTGCGGTTCAGTTGACGACCACTCTTACGATGGCGCATGACCTTATCCTTCTCAGTAAAACCTTAACCTGTGATCCGGTTACTCGTCAGCGATGCTTGCCGGTGGCCAGTCTTCCAGGCGCATACCCAGAGACAGTCCACGGGAAGCCAGCACGTCTTTAATCTCGGTAAGAGATTTTTTACCCAGGTTAGGCGTCTTAAGAAGCTCAACCTCGGTACGCTGTACCAGATCACCGATATAGTGGATAGCTTCTGCCTTGAGGCAGTTAGCAGAGCGGACAGTCAATTCCAGATCGTCAACAGGGCGCAGCAGGATCGGATCGAATTCTGGTTTCTCTTCTTTCACTTCCGGTTGACGTACATCACGTAAATCAACGAAAGCTTCCAGTTGTTCAGCCAGGATGGTTGCCGCACGACGAATCGCCTCTTCAGGATCGATTGTGCCGTTGGTTTCCATTTCGATGACCAGCTTGTCCAGGTCGGTACGCTGTTCTACACGCGCTGCTTCAACATTGTAGGCAATACGCTCTACAGGGCTGTAGCAGGCGTCGACCAGCAGGCGGCCGATTGGGCGCTCATCTTCTTCCGAATGAATTCGGGTAGAAGCCGGCACATAACCACGACCGCGCTGAACTTTGATACGCATACTAATAGACGCGTTTTCATCGGTCAGGTGGCAGATCACGTGCTGCGGCTTGACGATTTCGACATCCCCATCATGGGTGATATCGGCTGCAGTCACAGGGCCAATGCCAGATTTATTCAAGGTAAGAATAACTTCATCTTTACCCTGAACTCTCACCGCCAGCCCTTTCAGGTTGAGCAGGATTTCCAGGATGTCTTCCTGAACGCCTTCTTTGGTGCTGTACTCATGTAGTACACCATCAATCTCAACCTCGGTCACCGCGCAACCCGGCATCGATGAGAGCAGAATACGGCGCAGTGCGTTACCCAGAGTATGGCCGAAGCCACGCTCTAAAGGCTCAAGGGTCACCTTGGCGTGCGTCGAACTCACTTGCTCGATATCTACCAGGCGCGGTTTTAGAAACTCTGTCACAGAACCCTGCATTGTGTCCTCTCTTTGGTACTAAGCTTTACTTGGAGTAAAGCTCGACGATCAGGTGTTCGTTAATGTCCGCAGACAGATCAGAACGCTCAGGCTTACGCTTGTACGTACCTTCCATCTTGCCAGCATCAACTTCCAGCCAGGTTGGCTTTTCACGCTGCTCAGCCAGCTCCAGAGCGGCTTTCACGCGAGACTGCTTCTTCGCTTTCTCACGAATGCTAACAACGTCATTCGGACTAACCTGATAAGAAGCGATGTTAACAACACGACCGTTTACCATAATTGCTTTATGGCTAACCAGCTGACGTGCTTCCGCACGAGTGGCGCCGAAGCCCATACGGTATACAACGTTGTCCAGACGACCTTCCAGCAGAGCCAACAGGTTTTCACCGGTGTTGCCTTTCAGACGTGCTGCTTCTTTGTAGTAGTTACGGAACTGACGCTCCAGCACACCGTAAATGCGGCGAACTTTTTGCTTTTCACGCAACTGCACACCATAGTCAGACAGACGCGGCTTACGCGCACCGTGCTGGCCAGGAGCTTGTTCAATTTTACACTTGGTATCGATCGCGCGAACGCCAGACTTAAGGAATAAGTCGGTGCCCTCACGACGGCTCAGCTTGAGCTTAGGACCCAAATATCTTGCCATTTTCTTTCTCCAACTAACCTGGAAAACGAAGCGTTATACGCGACGTTTTTTCGGCGGACGACAACCGTTATGAGGGATCGGAGTCACATCAGTAATATTAGTGATGCGGAAACCAGCGGCGTTCAGAGCACGAATAGTAGATTCGCGGCCTGGACCCGGACCTTTAACCATAACTTCCAGATTCTTGATACCGTATTCTTTCACGGCGTCAGCGCAACGCTCTGCTGCAACCTGAGCTGCAAACGGAGTGGATTTGCGAGAACCACGGAAACCGGAACCACCGGCTGTTGCCCAACCCAGCGCATTACCCTGACGATCGGTAATAGTCACGATGGTGTTGTTGAAAGAAGCATGGATATGAGCCACGCCGTCAGAGACTTGTTTTCTTACACGTTTACGTGCGCGAACTGGTGCCTTTGCCATTATTCAATCACCCCGATTATTTCTTGATCGGTTTGCGCGGACCCTTACGGGTACGAGCGTTGGTCTTGGTGCGCTGACCGCGAACCGGGAGACCACGACGATGACGCAAACCGCGATAGCAACCAAGATCCATCAGGCGCTTGATGCTCATGCTGATTTCACGGCGCAGATCACCTTCAACGACAAATTTGGCAACTTCGTCACGCAGCGTGTCGATTTGTTCTTCAGACAGCTCACTGATCTTAACATTTTCAGCGATACCCGCTGCAGCCAGGATGGCTTTAGAACGGGTCTTGCCGACACCGTAGATCGAAGTTAACGCGATCACGGCGTGTTTCTGATCAGGAATGTTAATGCCTGCTATACGGGCCACTATGCACTCCTACTATTTAATATGTACGTACCATGCTGAAAAGCCCGTTTTCAGGATACTCAAATGGAAACGTACAGACATACAAAAGATTGGCTGGCTAATCTAGCCAGCTCAACCCAACTTTGCAAGAAAAATATGCGAAAAAATCAGCCTTGGCGCTGTTTATGCTTCGGCTCGGCACTGCAAATCACACGGATGACACCATCACGCTTAACGATTTTGCAGTTACGGCATAATTTCTTGACGGAAGCACGAACTTTCATTTTTACTCTCCGTAACTTCTCAGGCGACCAATTAACGGCCGTAGCCTTTCAGGTTCGCCTTCTTCAATGCAGACTCATACTGACTGGACATCATCAGAGTTTGCACTTGAGCCATAAAGTCCATAATCACGACAACAACGATAAGCAGTGAGGTCCCACCGAAGTAGAACGGCACTTTCATTGCATCACGCATGAACTCCGGGATCAGGCAGATAAAGGTAATATACAGCGCACCAACCAAGGTCAGGCGGGTCATTACTTTATCGATATACTTCGCCGTTTGCTCTCCCGGACGAATTCCTGGTACAAATGCACCGGACTTCTTCAGGTTATCTGCTGTTTCACGCGGGTTGAAAACCAACGCCGTGTAGAAGAAACAGAAGAAGATGATTGCAGACGCATAGAGTAACACATAAAGCGGTTGCCCAGGCTGCAAATACAGCGAAATTGTTGTCAGCCAGTTCCAACCAGTACCGCCCCCGAACCATGACGCGATGGTCGCCGGGAACAGAATAATACTGGAAGCGAAGATTGCCGGGATTACCCCCGCCATATTCACTTTCAGCGGTAAATGTGTGCTCTGTGCAGCATAGACACGACGACCTTGCTGACGTTTGGCGTAGTTTACCACAATACGGCGTTGACCACGTTCAACGAATACTACAAAGAACGTCACTGCAAATACTAATACTGCAACCAACAGCAACACGAGGAAGTGCAGGTCGCCTTGACGCGCTTGCTCGATAGTATGGGCAATGGCTGGCGGGAGTCCCGCAACGATACCAGCGAAGATGATGATTGAGATACCGTTACCGATACCGCGCTCAGTAATCTGTTCGCCGAGCCACATCAGGAACATGGTTCCTGTAACCAGACTTACAACAGCGGTGAAATAGAATGCAAAGCCTGGATTCATCACCAGGCCCTGCATACCAGGCATATTCGGCAAACCGGTAGCAATACCGATCGACTGGAATATCGCCAGCACCAGAGTACCGTAACGGGTGTACTGGCTGATCTTACGACGACCAGACTCCCCTTCTTTCTTAATTTCTGCCAGCGTTGGATGAACCACCGTCAACAGCTGGATAATGATCGACGCCGAAATATACGGCATGATCCCCAGGGCAAAGATAGAAGCACGGCTGAGAGCACCACCAGAGAACATGTTAAACATTTCAATGATGGTGCCTCGCTGTTGCTCAAGCAGTTTGGCAAGTACAGCGGCATCAATACCAGGGATCGGAATAAAAGAGCCAATACGGAACACAATCAGCGCGCCGATAACAAACAGCAGTCTGCGTTTCAGCTCACCTAAGCCACCTTTGGCACTTTGAAAATCTAATCCCGGTTGTTTAGCCATCTGCTACTTATTCCTCGATTTTACCGCCAGCAGCTTCGATAGCAGCACGAGCGCCTTTAGTAACACGCAGGCCACGAACAGTTACCGGAGTAGTGACTTCGCCAGCCAGGATCACTTTCGCGAACTCGATCTGGATACCGATAATGTTTGCCGCTTTCAGCGTGTTCAGGTCTACAACGCCGCCTTCTACTTTCGCCAGGTCAGACAGACGAACTTCGGCTGTAATCGCTGCTTTGCGAGAAGTGAAGCCGAATTTCGGCAGACGACGGTACAGAGGCATCTGACCACCCTCGAAACCGCGACGTACGCCACCGCCAGAACGAGACTTCTGACCTTTGTGACCACGACCACCGGTTTTACCGAGGCCAGAACCGATACCACGACCCAGGCGTTTACCCGCCTTTTTGGAGCCTTCGGCCGGAGACAGAGTATTTAAACGCATCTCTTACTCCTCAACTTTAACCATGAAGGAAACCGCGTTGACCATACCACGAACAGCAGGAGTATCCTCGCGCTCTACGGTGTGACCAATACGACGCAGACCCAGGCCAAGCAGCGTTGCCTTGTGTTTCGGCAGACGACCGATTGCACTGCGGGTTTGAGTAATTTTAATAGTCTTTGCCATGGTTTATTTCCCCAGAATTTCTTCAACGGATTTACCACGCTTGGCAGCGACCATTTCTGGAGAATTCATATTTTCCAGGCCATCAATAGTTGCACGAACCACGTTGATCGGGTTGGTGGAGCCGTATGCTTTAGCCAGAACGTTATGAACCCCAGCAACTTCCAGAACGGCGCGCATTGCACCACCGGCGATGATACCGGTACCTTCGGAAGCTGGCTGCATGAATACACGAGACCCCGTGTGAACACCTTTAACCGGGTGCTGCAGGGTGCCGTTGTTCAGCGCGACGTTAATCATATTGCGACGGGCTTTTTCCATCGCTTTCTGGATCGCTGCTGGAACTTCACGCGCTTTACCGTAACCAAAACCTACGCGACCGTTACCATCGCCTACTACAGTCAGAGCTGTGAAGGAGAAAATACGACCACCTTTAACGGTTTTAGATACGCGGTTTACCGCGATCAGCTTTTCCTGCAGTTCGCCAGCTTGTTTTTCGATGTGAGCCATCTTACACCTCTACCTTAGAACTGAAGGCCAGCTTCACGGGCAGCATCTGCCAGTGCCTGGACACGACCATGATATTGGAACCCGGAACGGTCAAAGGACACATCTTTGATGCCTTTTTCCAGAGCGCGTTCAGCGACAGCTTTACCCACAGCTGCAGCCGCGTCTTTGTTACCGGTGTACTTCAGTTGTTCAGCGATAGCTTTTTCTACAGTAGAAGCAGCTACCAGAACTTCAGAACCGTTCGGTGCAATTACCTGTGCGTAAATATGACGCGGGGTACGATGTACCACCAGGCGAGTTGCGCCCAGCTCTTTGAGCTTGCGGCGTGCACGGGTCGCACGACGGATACGAGCAGATTTCTTATCCATAGTGTTACCTTACTTCTTCTTAGCCTCTTTGGTACGCACGACTTCGTCGGCGTAACGAACACCCTTGCCTTTGTAAGGCTCAGGACGACGGTAGGCGCGCAGATCTGCTGCAACCTGGCCGATCACCTGCTTATCAGCGCCTTTCAGCACAATTTCAGTTTGAGTCGGACATTCAGCAGTGATACCTGCCGGCAGCTGATGGTCAACCGGGTGAGAGAAACCTAAAGACAGGTTTACTACATTCCCTTTAACCGCTGCACGATAACCTACACCAACCAGCTGCAGCTTCTTAGTGAAGCCTTCGGTAACACCGATAACCATTGAGTTCAGCAGGGCACGCGCGGTACCAGCCTGTGCCCAACCGTCTGCGTAACCATCACGCGGACCGAAGGTCAGTGCATTATCTGCATGTTTAACTTCAACAGCATCGTTGAGAGTACGAGTCAGCTCGCCGTTTTTACCTTTGATCGTAATAACCTGACCGTTGATTTTGACATCAACGCCGGCAGGAACAACGACCGGTGCTTTAGCAACACGAGACATTTTTTCCTCCGATTAGGCTACGTAGCAGATAATTTCGCCACCAAGACCAGCCTGGCGCGCTGCACGATCAGTCATAACACCTTTAGAGGTAGAAACAACTGCGATACCCAGACCGGCCATAACTTTCGGCAGCTCATCTTTACGTTTGTAGATGCGCAGACCTGGGCGGCTGACACGCTGAATGCTTTCTACAACAGCTTTACCCTGGAAATACTTAAGAGTCAGTTCCAGTTCCGGCTTGGTGTCGCCTTCAACTTTAAAATCTTCAATAAAACCTTCTTCCTTCAGCACGTTGGCAATTGCCACTTTCAGCTTGGAGGAAGGCATGGTGACCGCAGCTTTGTTCGCGGCCTGACCGTTACGGATACGGGTCAGCATATCCGCGATCGGATCTTGCATGCTCATCTGTCTTTACTCCCGTGATTCAATTGGTGACAATTACCAGCTAGCCTTTTTCAGACCCGGAATTTCACCGCGCATAGCGGCTTCACGGACCTTAATACGGCTCAACCCGAACTTCCGCAGGAAAGCGTGCGGACGACCAGTTTGACGGCAGCGGTTACGCTGACGTGACGGGCTGGAATCACGCGGCAGAGTCTGCAGCTTAAGAACCGCATTCCAACGATCTTCGTCGGTTGCGTTCACATCAGAGATGATCGCTTTCAGTTCAGCGCGTTTCGCGAAGTATTTATCAGCTAAAGCTACGCGTTTTACTTCGCGTGCTTTCATTGATTGCTTAGCCATTTAGTAACCCTACCTTACTTGCGGAACGGGAAGTCAAAGGCAGCCAGCAGAGCACGGCCTTCTTCGTCAGATTTCGCAGTAGTGGTAATGGTAATATCCAAACCACGAACGCGGTCGACTTTATCGTAGTCGATTTCTGGGAAGATGATCTGCTCACGGACACCCATGCTGTAGTTACCACGACCGTCGAATGACTTAGCGGACAAGCCACGGAAGTCACGGATACGGGGAACAGCAATAGTGATCAGGCGCTCAAAGAACTCCCACATGCGTTCGCCACGCAGAGTTACTTTACAGCCGATCGGATAGCCCTGACGGATTTTGAAGCCTGCAACAGATTTGCGTGCTTTGGTGATCAACGGTTTTTGACCGGAGATTGCTGTCAGGTCTGCTGCTGCGTTATCCAGCAGTTTCTTGTCAGCGATCGCTTCACCAACACCCATGTTCAGGGTGATCTTCTCGACCCGAGGGACTTGCATGACAGAATTGTAGTTAAACTCAGTCATGAGTTTGTTAACTACTTCGTCTTTGTAGTAATCATGCAGTTTCGCCATCGTACTACTCCAAATTACTTGATAGTTTCGCTGTTAGACTTGAAGAAACGGACTTTTTTGCCGTCTTCGAATCTAAAGCCTACACGGTCAGCCTTGCCGGTTGCCGCATTGAAGATTGCAACGTTAGAAACCTGAATTGCAGCTTCTTTTTCAACGATGCCGCCCGGTTGGTTCAGAGCCGGAACCGGCTTCTGGTGTTTCTTAACCAGGTTGATACCTTCAACAATGACCTTGCTGGAAGACAGGACATTCTTAACTTTACCGCGTTTACCTTTATCTTTACCGGTTAACACGATAACTTCGTCATCACGACGGATTTTCGCTGCCATGATTCGCTCCTTAGAGTACTTCTGGTGCCAGAGAGATAATTTTCATGAACTTCTCGTTACGAAGTTCACGAGTTACCGGCCCAAAAATACGCGTACCGATAGGCTGCTCGCTGTTATTGTTTAAAATAACGCATGCATTACCATCGAAGCGAATGACAGAACCGTCCGGGCGACGAACACCCTTCTTGGTGCGCACCACTACCGCCTTCAGCACATCACCTTTTTTGACCTTACCACGCGGAATCGCTTCTTTGATGGTGATCTTAATGATGTCGCCTACGCCTGCGTAGCGACGGTGCGAGCCACCCAGAACCTTGATACACATTACGCGACGTGCACCGGAGTTGTCGGCGACGTTCAGCATAGTCTGTTCTTGGATCATTTTAGTGCTCCGCTAATGTCAACTACTACTGAGACCCGAAAATCAGGTCGTTAAAAAAACCCCATATCGAGGGCGCGGCATTATAACACCGCAAATCAGATATGGGTAGAAAAAATAAACGGCCCATCGCTGAGCCGTTTATTCGTTGAGAATGCGTACTGTATTACAGAACCGCTTTCTCTACAACGCGAACCAGAGTCCAGGATTTAGTCTTGGACAGCGGACGGCATTCGCGGATTTCAACCACGTCGCCGATACCGCATTCGTTGTTCTCGTCATGTACGTGCATTTTGGTCGTACGCTTGATGAATTTACCGTAGATCGGGTGTTTCACAAAACGTTCGATAGCAACAACAATGGATTTCTCCATTTTGTCGCTAACCACGCGACCTTGCAGAGTACGGATTTTATCGGTCATTACGCACCCGCCTTCTCAGTCAGTAAAGTCTTAACGCGTGCGACATCACGACGCACTTGCTTCAACAGGTGAGACTGTTGCAGCTGGCCACTTGCAGCCTGCATACGCAGGTTGAACTGCTCACGCAGCAGGTTCAGTAGCTCGGTGTTCAGCTCTTCAACGCTCTTCTCACGCAGCTCTTTTGCTTTCATTACATCACCGTCTTAGTTACAAAGGTGGTTTTAATCGGCAGTTTCGCTGCTGCCAGCTTGAATGCTTCACGGGCCAGCTCTTCCGGTACGCCGTCCATTTCATACAGGACTTTACCCGGCTGAATCAAGGCAACCCAATACTCCACGTTACCTTTACCTTTACCCATACGCACTGCCAGCGGCTTTTCAGTGATCGGTTTGTCCGGGAATACACGGATCCAGATCTTACCTTGACGCTTAACTGCACGGGTCATAGCACGACGTGCTGCTTCGATCTGACGGGCAGTCAGACGACCACGGCCAACAGCTTTCAGGCCGAAGCTGCCGAAGCTAACATCCGCGCCTGCAGCCAGACCACGGTTGCGGCCTTTGTGCATTTTACGGAATTTTGTACGCTTTGGTTGTAACATCAGCGACGCTCCTTATTTACGGCCTTTACGCTGCTGCTTTTTCGGTTGAGCAGCCGGTTTTTCCGGTTGTTCAACAGCAGCCATACCACCCAGGATCTCGCCTTTGAAGATCCACACTTTAACGCCGATTACACCATAAGTGGTGTGCGCTTCAGAGGTGTTGTAGTCGATGTCAGCACGCAGAGTGTGCAGCGGTACGCGACCTTCGCGGTACCATTCGGTACGTGCGATTTCCGCGCCGCCCAGACGGCCGCTAACTTCAACTTTGATACCTTTAGCGCCCAGACGCATGGCGTTCTGTACAGCACGCTTCATCGCACGACGGAACATAACGCGACGTTCCAGCTGAGAAGTGATGCTGTCAGCAACCAGTTTAGCGTCCAGTTCAGGTTTACGAACTTCGGCGATGTTGATCTGTGCAGGAACGCCAGCGATATCCGCTACGACCTTACGCAGTTTTTCTACGTCTTCACCTTTTTTACCGATAACGATACCCGGGCGAGCGGTGTGAATAGTCACACGGATGCTCTTAGCCGGACGCTCGATAACGATACGAGATACAGACGCTTTAGCCAGTTCCTTCGTCAGGTACTGACGTACTTTAAAATCGCTGTCCAGGTTGTCAGCGAATTCTTTGGTGTTCGCAAACCAGGTAGAGTTCCATGGTTTTACAATACCCAGGCGAATACCATTAGGATGTACTTTCTGACCCATTGCTAGTCTCCAGAGTCTCAGCGATCGGACACAACCACAGTGATGTGGCTGGTGCGCTTCAGGATGCGATCTGCACGACCTTTTGCACGCGGCATAATGCGCTTCATGCTCGGGCCTTCGTCTACGAAAATTTTCGTAACTTTCAGATCGTCAATGTCAGCGCCATCGTTGTGTTCAGCGTTAGCAATGGCAGATTCCAGAACTTTCTTGACCAGTACAGCCGCTTTCTTGTTGGTGTAGGTCAGAATATCCAGAGCCTGCGACACTTTCTTACCGCGAATCAGGTCAGCAACAAGGCGAACCTTCTGAGCAGAAGAACGAGCATGGCGATGTTTAGCGATAGTTTCCATCTCTTCCTCCTACCTTATTTCTTCTTCGCTTTTTTATCAGCAGCGTGGCCGCGATAAGTACGAGTCGGTGCGAATTCACCCAGTTTGTGACCGACCATTTCGTCGGAAACAAATACCGGAACGTGCTGACGACCATTATGGACAGCGATGGTCAAACCGATCATGTTAGGAAAGATCGTTGAACGACGGGACCAAGTGCGCAGGGGCTTCTTGTCTCCGCTTTCCACCGCTTTCTCTACCTTCTTCAGCAAGTGCAGGTCAATAAAAGGACCTTTCTTGAGAGAACGTGGCATGGCTTATCCTCTAAAATTATTTGCTACGGCGACGTACGATGAATTTATCAGTACGCTTGTTGCTGCGGGTCTTCTTACCTTTGGTCTGAACGCCCCACGGAGTTACCGGGTGCTTACCAAAGTTACGACCTTCACCACCACCATGTGGGTGGTCTACTGGGTTCATCGCAGTACCGCGAACGGTAGGACGAACGCCACGCCAGCGTGCAGCACCTGCTTTACCCAGAACGCGCAGCATATGCTCAGCATTGCCAACTTCGCCCAGGGTTGCACGGCAGTCTGCTTCGACTTTACGCATTTCACCAGAACGCAGACGCAGGGTGACATAAGCGCCATCGCGAGCAACGATCTGAACGTAAGTACCAGCGGAACGTGCCAGCTGACCGCCTTTACCTGGTTTCATTTCTACGTTATGAACGGTAGAACCAACCGGGATATTGCGCATCGGCAGGGTGTTGCCTGCTTTGATTGCAGCATCAACGCCAGACTGAATCTGGTCGCCAGCTTTCAGGCCTTTCGGGGCCAGGATGTAACGGCGTTCGCCGTCTTTGTACAGAACCAGCGCGATGTTCGCGGAACGGTTCGGATCGTACTCAAGACGTTCAACAACTGCCGGGATACCGTCTTTGTTGCGTTTGAAGTCAACAATACGATAAGCCTGTTTGTGACCACCACCGATATGACGAGTGGTGATACGGCCATTGTTGTTACGACCACCGGATTTGCTGTTTTTTTCAACCAGCGGAGCAAAAGGTTTGCCCTTGTGCAGCTCTGGGTTGACCACTTTAACGACGTGGCGACGACCCGGAGATGTCGGTTTACATTTAACAACTGCCATTGTATTACTCCTCCGACTTACTCAGCGCCGCCGACGAAGTCCAGATTCTGGCCTTCTTTCAGGGTGACGTAAGCTTTTTTCCAGTCGCTACGACGACCGATACGCTGTCCGTGACGTTTAACTTTCCCTTTAACGACCAGGGTGTTAACGACTTCGACTTCGACTTCAAACAGTTTCTGCACAGCAGCTTTGATTTCTGCTTTGGTCGCGTCTTTAGCAACTTTGAGAACGATGGTGTTAGTTTTTTCCATCGCAGTAGACGCTTTTTCAGAAACGTGCGGTGCGCGCAGCACCTTCAGCAGACGTTCTTCACGAATCATGCCAGCATCTCCTCAACTTGCTTAACAGCATCAGCAGTCATTACGACTTTGTCGAAGGCGATCAGGCTAACCGGGTCGATACCAGTCGCATCGCGTACGTCAACCTTGTGCAGGTTACGTGCGGCCAGGAACAGGTTCTCGTCCAGCTCACCGGTGATGATCAGCACATCTTCCAGAGCCATGTCTTTCAGTTTCTGTGCCAACAGCTTAGTTTTCGGCGCTTCTACAGAGAACTTCTCGACAACGATCAGACGATCCTGACGTACCAGTTCGGACAGTATGCTTTTCAGCGCGCCGCGGTACATCTTCTTGTTAACTTTTTGACTGTGGTCCTGCGGACGAGCAGCGAAGGTCACGCCACCGGAACGCCAGATCGGGCTCTTGATAGAACCTGAACGCGCACGGCCAGTGCCTTTCTGGCGCCACGGTTTTTTACCGGAACCAGTTACTTCAGCACGAGTCTTCTGAGCACGAGTACCCTGACGAGCACCAGCTGCATAAGCAACAACAACCTGGTGAACCAGCGCTTCGTTGAAATCACGACCGAAGGTAGTTTCGGAAACAGTCAGCGCGCTCTGCGCGTCTTTCAATACTAATTCCATTGCTATCCCCTTACGCCTTCACAGCTGGTTTAACGATCAGGTCGCAACCGGTTGCACCCGGAACACCACCCTTAACCAGCAGCAGGTTGCGCTCAGCGTCAACGCGTACTACGTCAAGGCTCTGAACGGTTACGCGCTCATTACCCATCTGACCTGCCATTTTCTTGCCTTTGAACACTTTGCCCGGAGTCTGGTTCTGACCGATAGAACCCGGAACGCGGTGAGACAAGGAGTTACCGTGAGTAGCGTCTTGGGTACGGAAGTTCCAGCGCTTAACGGTACCAGCGAAACCTTTACCTTTAGAGGTACCGGTTACGTCAACTTTTTTAACGTCAGCAAACAGTTCAACGCTGATGCTCTGACCTACGGTGTATTCTTCGCCTTCAGCCAGACGGAATTCCCACAGACCACGGCCAGCTTCTACGCCAGCTTTAGCAAAGTGACCCGCTTCCGGCTTGGTGACACGGTTAGCTTTTTTAGCACCCGTAGTAACCTGAACAGCGCGGTAGCCATCGTTAGCCAGGTCTTTAACCTGAGTAACACGGTTTGCTTCAACTTCGATTACGGTTACTGGGATAGAGACGCCATCTTCAGTGAAGATGCGGGTCATACCCACTTTTTTACCGACTAAACCAATCATTGTATCAACCTCTCAATCGCTCGATGACCTGATTAACCCAGGCTGATCTGCACGTCTACACCGGCAGCCAGGTCCAGACGCATCAGAGCATCAACGGTTTTCTCGGTTGGCTCAACGATGTCAACCAGACGCTTGTGAGTGCGAATTTCGTACTGATCGCGCGCATCTTTGTTAACGTGCGGAGAGATCAGAACGGTAAAGCGCTCTTTGCGGGTCGGCAGCGGGATCGGACCGCGAACCTGCGCACCAGTGCGCTTGGCAGTCTCGACGATTTCCGCGGTTGATTGATCGATCAGACGATGATCAAACGCTTTCAGGCGGATACGGATTCTTTGGTTCTGCATGAGACCAGAGCTCCAATTATTTTATAAACGAAAATGATTACTCCTCACACCCATTACGATTGATGGGAGAGTGTAACCGTTCTTACGTAGCTCCCCGATTGGGAGCATTGTTAAATAGCCAAATCGGCTATTCGAGGTTCAAATCGAACCTGCCGTCAATTACGACAAGCCCGCGCATTATACGTAAATCTCAGCCTGACGCAAGTGTCGGATAGAAATTAAGCGCTTTATTCTTATGCGAGCATGATTCCAGATGGTACGCATGGGATGGCAACGCGCACCTTTTCTTTGGAAGGCATCAGGCAAACCTGGCAATACGTCGTTGTCGCTGTCGCATAAATCTATAAAGGTGAGCACAAGCCTTGACGAGGATTTGCTTATGTTTGTTGCCCTCCCCTTTCTCATTTTTTATGCGTCGTTCTCTTTATTACTTGGCATATACGACGCGCGTACCGGTCTGCTGCCTGACCGGTTTACCTGTCCATTACTGTGGGGTGGTCTGCTTTATCACCAGATTTGCCTGCCGGAGCGTTTACCGGATGCGCTTTGGGGTGCTATCGCCGGCTATGGCGGATTCGCGTTAATTTACTGGGGCTATCGCCTGCGTTATCAGAAAGAGGGGCTTGGATATGGCGACGTCAAGTACCTCGCGGCCTTAGGGGCGTGGCATTGTTGGGAAACACTGCCGTTACTGGTTTTCCTTGCCGCTATGTTGGCCTGTGGCGGGTTTGGCGTCGCGCTACTGGTGAGAGGTAAATCGGCATTAATAAACCCGCTACCTTTTGGGCCATGGCTGGCGGTGGCGGGTTTCATAACAGGTTGGAAAGTTTTCTTTCCAGACGGTTAATCGGTAACCTTAATTTGTGATTGCAGATAATTTTGCATACCAAGTTTGGCAATCAAATCCAGCTCAGTTTCCAGCCAGTCGATGTGGCCTTCCTCGTCGGCAAGAATTTCAATCATCATATCCCGGCTGACATAATCATGAACGCTATCGGCATAGGCTATTGCCTCACGTAGATCTTTTGCGCCTTCCAGTTCGAGTCGGAGATCCGATCGTAGCATCTCTTCGACATCTTCACCGATGCCCAGCTTGCCCAGATCCTGTAGGTTCGGTATGCCTTCCAGAAATAAAATACGCTCAATATACTTATCGGCGTGTTTCATCTCATCAATGGATTCATGGTACTCAACATCATTAAGCCGGGTCAGGCCCCAGTTTTTGAACATACGGGCATGAAGAAAATACTGATTAATTGCGACAAGCTCATTTCCCAATAGTTTATTGAGATAATTTATGATTTTAACATCACCTTTCATTTTATAGTCCCTCCGCTTCCACTCTCTAGAGCGTAGATGGGGCTACAGGGATGTCAAAAAAAAGAGTGTGACTCAGGCGATCTCTTTAAATTCCGGCATTTGCGTTAACTCATCCTGCATCACTTCTCGCGCGGCGCGAATACACTTACCACATTGATTTCCCACAGGAATAAATTTACGCAACTGTTGAAATGACTGTGGATGAAATTGTCGTACAGCCTGGCGGATTTTTTTATCGCTTATACCATTACACAAACAAACGTACATGATCGCTCCCGTTCAATTTCCGCACAAAGTGTAAATGAGAATGGTTATAATTACAATAGCACAAAGCGATTTACGCCACGGGAGAAGCGTTAAAAAAGGCAAATAAATATAACAGCGGCTAAATAGCAGGCAACAAAAAGGGCGCCGAAGCGCCCTCTTCAATTCAAAACTAATTAACGAGTAATTAGCCCAGAACTTTAGCAACAACGCCCGCGCCAACGGTACGGCCGCCTTCACGGATTGCGAAACGCAGACCGTCGTCCATTGCGATCGGGTGGATCAGGGTAACAACCATTTTGATGTTGTCGCCCGGCATTACCATCTCTACGCCTTCCGGCAGTTCGATGGTGCCAGTCACGTCAGTAGTACGGAAGTAGAACTGCGGACGGTAGCCTTTGAAGAACGGAGTATGACGGCCGCCTTCATCTTTGGACAGAATGTACACTTCAGATTCGAACTTGGTGTGCGGCTTGATGGTGCCCGGCTTAGCCAGTACCTGACCACGTTCGATTTCTTCACGTTTGATACCACGCAGCAGAACACCTACGTTCTCACCGGCACGGCCTTCGTCCAACAGTTTGCGGAACATTTCAACGCCAGTACAGGTAGACTTCTGAGTCTCTTTGATACCAACGATTTCAACTTCTTCACCCACTTTGATGATACCGCGCTCTACACGACCGGTAACAACGGTACCACGACCGGAGATGGAGAATACGTCTTCGATCGGCAGCAGGAACGGCTTGTCAATCGCACGCTCTGGTTCCGGAATGTAAGAATCCAGGAGGCCAGCCAGTTCGATGATTTTCGCTTCCCACTCTGCGTCACCTTCCAGCGCTTTCAGAGCAGAACCACGAACGATCGGCGTGTCGTCGCCCGGGAAGTCGTACTGAGACAGAAGTTCACGAACTTCCATTTCAACCAGTTCCAGCAGCTCTTCGTCATCAACCATGTCGCATTTGTTCAGGAACACGATGATGTACGGAACGCCTACCTGACGACCCAGCAGGATGTGCTCACGGGTCTGCGGCATCGGGCCGTCAGTCGCAGCAACAACCAGGATCGCGCCGTCCATCTGCGCAGCACCGGTGATCATGTTTTTAACATAGTCGGCGTGCCCCGGGCAGTCTACGTGTGCGTAGTGGCGGGTCGGGGTATCGTATTCAACGTGAGAAGTGTTGATGGTGATACCACGCGCTTTTTCTTCCGGAGCGTTATCGATCTGGTCGAATGCACGAGCAGCACCGCCGTAGGTTTTAGCCAGTACGGTGGTGATTGCAGCGGTCAGGGTAGTTTTACCGTGGTCAACGTGGCCGATGGTGCCGACGTTAACGTGCGGTTTTGTACGTTCAAATTTTTCTTTAGACACGGCTATATTCCTTACTATAGCGCTCTCCCCTTCAGGAGAGAGCACGGGATTTTGGTTTTTAACCCTGCGGCTTATTTACCACGGGCTTCGATTACGGCCTGAGCAACGTTGTTCGGCGCATCATCATACTTCAGGAATTCCATAGTGTACGATGCGCGACCTTTGGTCAGAGAACGCAGCTGAGTTGCATATCCGAACATTTCAGACAGCGGTACTTCAGCGTGGATCTTAACGCCTGTAACTTCAGATTCCTGACCTTTGAGCATACCACGACGGCGGCTAAGGTCGCCGATAACGTCACCGGTATTCTCTTCAGGTGTTTCTACTTCAACCTTCATGATCGGCTCAAGCAGAACTGGTTTTGCTTTCTTAAAGCCTTCTTTAAAGGCGATAGACGCAGCCAGTTTAAACGCCAGCTCAGAGGAGTCAACGTCATGGTAAGAACCGAAGTGCAGACGCACACCGAGATCAACTACCGGATAACCAGCCAGCGGGCCAGATTTCAGCTGCTCCTGGATGCCTTTATCAACGGCCGGGATGTATTCGCCAGGAATTACACCACCTTTGATGTCGTTGATGAACTCGTAACCTTTCGGGTTAGAGCCCGGCTCCAGCGGGTACATGTCGATAACAACATGACCATACTGACCGCGACCACCAGACTGTTTCGCGTGTTTACCTTCGATGTCGGTAACTTTCGCGCGAATCGCTTCGCGGTAAGCAACCTGAGGTTTACCCACGTTAGCTTCAACGTTGAATTCACGCTTCATACGGTCAACGATGATATCCAGGTGAAGTTCACCCATACCAGCGATGATGGTCTGGTTAGATTCTTCATCAGTCCATACGCGGAATGACGGGTCTTCTTTCGCCAGACGGCCCAGAGCCAGACCCATTTTTTCCTGGTCAGCTTTGGTTTTCGGTTCTACCGCGATGGAGATTACCGGCTCAGGGAATTCCATACGTTCCAGAATGATCGGGTTTTCCGGATCACACAGGGTGTCACCGGTAGTCACGTCTTTCAGGCCGATAGCAGCCGCGATGTCGCCCGCGCGAACTTCTTTGATCTCTTCACGTTTGTTGGCGTGCATCTGAACGATACGACCGAAACGCTCACGTGCGGTTTTCACGGAGTTCAGTACGGTATCACCAGAGTTAACCACACCGGAGTACACGCGGAAGAAGGTCAGGTTACCCACAAACGGGTCGGTAGCGATTTTGAACGCCAGCGCAGAGAACGGCTCGTCGTCGCTTGCGTGACGCTCAGCCGGAGTATCTTTACCGTCGTCCAGAATACCGTTGATCGCAGGTACGTCTACCGGGGATGGCAGGTAATCAATTACCGCATCCAGCATCGCCTGAACACCTTTGTTCTTGAATGCAGAACCACAGGTTACCAGGATGATTTCGTTGTTCAGAACGCGCTGACGCAGAGCTTGTTTGATCTCTTCTTCAGTCAGTTCTTCACCACCCAGGTATTTTTCCATCAGCTCTTCAGAAGCTTCTGCGGCGGACTCGATCAGGTTCTGGTGCCATTCGTTAGCCAGGTCCTGCATGTCAGCCGGGATATCTTCGTATTCGAAGGTAACGCCCTGGTCGGCATCGTTCCAGTTGATGGCTTTCATTTTCACCAGGTCAACAACGCCGGTGAAACCTTCTTCAGCACCAATTGCCAGCTGCAGCGGAACCGGGTTCGCGCCCAGACGGGTTTTGATCTGACCAACAACTTTCAGGAAGTTCGCGCCCATGCGGTCCATTTTGTTAACGAACGCAATGCGCGGAACTTTGTATTTGTTTGCCTGACGCCATACGGTTTCAGACTGCGGCTGAACACCACCAACTGCGCAGTAAACCATTACCGCACCATCGAGAACACGCATGGAACGTTCTACTTCGATAGTGAAGTCAACGTGCCCCGGGGTGTCGATGATGTTGATGCGATGCGGTTCATACTGCTTAGCCATACCAGACCAGAATGCAGTAGTCGCTGCGGAGGTGATAGTAATACCACGCTCCTGCTCCTGCTCCATCCAGTCCATGGTAGCTGCGCCGTCATGAACTTCACCGATTTTGTGGTTTACACCGGTGTAGAACAGAATACGTTCGGTAGTAGTGGTTTTACCGGCGTCGATGTGCGCACTGATACCGATATTACGGTAGCGTGCGATGGGTGTTGTACGAGCCATTTGATTCCTCGTTGATATCTTTAGGCGTTCAGTTAAGTTATCCAAAACGGGCGACTTACCTGAAGCGCCCGCCTGGTGACTATGACTCCGAAGGGATTACCAACGGTAGTGTGCGAACGCCTTGTTGGCTTCTGCCATACGGTGAACGTCTTCACGTTTCTTAACTGCAGTACCTTTGTTGTCTGCAGCGTCAGAAAGTTCGTTCGCCAGGCGCAGAGCCATGGATTTATCACCGCGTTTACGAGCAGCTTCTACGATCCAACGCATTGCCAGAGCATTACGACGGACCGGACGGACTTCAACTGGTACCTGATAAGTAGAACCACCTACACGGCGGGATTTAACTTCTACAGTCGGGCGAACGTTTTCGAGAGCGACTTCGAAAGCTTCCAGTTCAGATTTACCAGAACGCTGAGCCAGGGTCTCCAGCGCGCTGTATGCGATTGATTCTGCAGTAGATTTTTTACCATCTACCATCAGGATATTGACAAATTTAGCCAGCAGTTCTGATCCGAACTTCGGATCCGGCAGAATTTTACGCTGACCAATGACGCGACGACGTGGCATGGAAATACTCCGTTGTTAATTCAGGATTGTCCAAAACTCTACGAGTTTAGTTTGACATTAATTTAAAACGTTTGGCCTTACTTAACGGAGAACCATTAAGCCTTAGGACGCTTCACGCCGTACTTAGAACGAGCTTGCTTACGGTCTTTAACGCCGGAGCAGTCAAGCGCGCCACGAACGGTGTGGTAACGAACACCCGGGAGGTCTTTAACACGACCGCCACGGATCAGGATCACGGAGTGCTCCTGCAGGTTGTGACCTTCACCACCGATGTAGGAAGTCACTTCAAAACCGTTAGTCAGACGAACACGGCAAACTTTACGCAGTGCGGAGTTCGGTTTTTTAGGAGTGGTAGTATATACACGAGTACATACGCCACGTTTTTGCGGGCATGCTTCCAGCGCAGGCACGTTGCTTTTCGCAACTTTGCGAGCACGTGGTTTGCGTACCAGCTGGTTAACTGTTGCCATTAAATAGCTCCTGGTTTTAGCTTTTGCTTCGTAAACACGTAATAAAACGCCCTCACACAATATGAGGACGCCGAATTTTAGGGCGGTGTCGAAAAGGTGTCAAGAAATATACAACGATCCCGCCATCACCAGGCCATCTGGTTGGCATACTTAACCGTGAGTCTGACAAACTCAGTATAGTCAACCCTGACGACACTGTCTGAAATTTGACCACCCAGGCCGCGGGCGTCAATGTCTTCTTTCAAGGCATAGACCGTTATGGGGGCATCGCGCAGACTTTCAAGGAAGCGGTTACCTTCAATCGCGACGGTAACGCCATCCTGGAGCAACAAAAGCGCATCGCCCTCTTTTAGCAGGCGCAGCAAAGCGGGAAAATCAACGCTCGAAGCGCAATGAGGTAAGGTATGCAGCATAAACGCCTCAGAATCTCAGGATGACATCATAGTTGCCAAGCTCGCGGCGTAACGCCACGGGTTCCAGCGGCGTGGCGTCTACCACAAAATTAACGTTCTCCAGACCACGCTCGCGCAGCGATGCCGCGCAGATCCAGCATTGATCAATATCGTACAAATCAAAGAGCTTGAAAGTAGCAATATAGTCACGCGCCAGCACAGCGTCTGGTTTTTGTCCTGGTAATAACTGAAAGACGCCGTCGCTGATAAAAAAGACGCCCAGCGCTTCCGTTAGCGCTGACGTCGCCAGCAGCGCATCCAGCCCTTCACGACCTGAGGCGCTACCGTGCGGCGCGGTGGAAAAGACAAATGCAATACGTTTCATTAAAACTGCACCACCCGATCGCAGGTGAGAGATGCCTCCGCCAGCGCGCCCAGGCCGCTTAGCGTAAAGCCCGGCTGAAGATTGGCGGACGGCAACGCCAGTCTGCCGGCTTCAGTTTCATCAATAATACCGCGACGAAGCGCCGCCGCGACACAGATGTTCAGCGCTACGCCATGCTGCGTATTCAATTTCTGCCAGGCGCGTACCAGATCATATTCATCGCTCGCCGGAGAGGTCAGGAGATTGGCGTTATAGACCCCTTCCCGATAGAAAAAGACGCTGGCTAACTCATGCCCCTCATTGAGCAGCGCGTGGGCGAACTGCAATGCGCTGCTGGCCTGCTGGGTGCCATATGCCGGCCCGGTGACCATAATGGCATAACGCATTATTTATCCTGCCCCTGAAAATCGCCGCTTTTGAACTGGCGAATATAGAGGTAAACCGTATGTTTTGAGATATTCAGACGATCGGCTACCTGGTTAATGGCGTCTTTAATATCGAAAATGCCTTTTTCGTACAGGTTAAGGACGATCTGACGATTTTTCGCATTGTTAGAGACATTACGATCGGCATTCACTTCTTCGATCGTGAACTCCAGCGTCTGGGTGACTAAATCTTCGACTGAGGAGGCAAAATTAACCGCTGAGCCGACTTCCGGCGTTTCCGGCGGAATAAAGGTATTCATAATCTGTGAAAATGGCACATCAAGATTCATGTTGATGCACAGTAGACCAATGACGCGCTGCTCGCGGTTGCGAATGGCAATCGTCAACGACTTCATCAAGACACCGCTTTTCGCGCGCGTGAAATAGCATTTCGACACGCTACTGTCCGCCCCTGTCATGTCGTGCAACATGCGCAACGCCAGGTCGGTAATCGGCGAGCCAATTTTACGGCCCGTATGTTCGCCATTGGCAATACGAATGGCTGAACATTTTAGATCCTGCAAAGAGTGCAATACGATTTCACAATGGGAACCTATAAGCATCGCTAACCCGTCCACTACCGCTTCGTAGGATTTCAGAATATCGAAGTCGGTTTGCTCGAAGGGACGCTGATCCAGCAAATCAAGTTCACTGGTTTCGTTGGTTAAAAGCGACCTGGACATGAAAAAAAACACTCCTTTTCAGGAGCCTGTCGTTATGTTTTCAGGGCAGGCTCATTATTTACGCGGATGATTAAATTAATACAGTGAGGGTTCATCTTTCCAGTACTAATTTGCTCGTCTATTTCAGACTACGTGTGCGTTGGCGGTCATTCAGCCTACGGTCTCGCCCTTAACGACCAGCGCAAGCGCCGTTATCCGCAAATCAAATTATGGTGAGTAATATATCCGGCCTGAATAAAAAAAACCGCCGCTATTACAAGCGGCGGCTCTCAGTTTTTATTTTTTAGCAGCATCTGCGGCTTTAGCGTCAGCCGCATCGGCAGGTTTAGCATCCGCTTTCGGCGCTGGTTTGATATCCAGCAGCTCTACGTCGAATACCAGGGTGGAGTTCGCCGGGATACCCGGAACGCCCGTTTTACCGTAGGCCAGCGCCGGTGGGATAACCAGCTTGATCTTGCCGCCTTTCTTAATATTTTTCAGGCCTTCAGTCCAGCCAGGGATAACGCCGTCCAGACGGAAGGAGAGCGGTTCGCCGCGCGTGTAAGAGTTATCAAACTCTTTACCGTCGATCAGCGTACCTTTGTAGTTCACCACAACGGTATCGCTATCTTTCGGCGCCTCGCCTGTGCCTTCTTTCTCTACTTTGTAAAGCAGACCGGTAGAGGAGGTTTTCACGCCTTTCTCTTTAGCAAAAGCGTCGCGGAACGTTTTACCTTTTGCTTCGTTATCGGCAGCGTCTTTTTCCATCTTCGCCTGAGCAGCGCTCTTCACGCGTGCTTCAAACGTCTGCAGCGTTTGCTCAATTTCCTGATCGGACAGTTTGCTCTTATCGGCAAAGGCATCCTGAACGCCGGCAATCAACTGATCTTTATCCAGTTTGATGCCCAACTTTTCCTGCTCTTTAAGCGAATTTTCCATGTAACGACCCAGCGAGGCGCCCAGCGCATAAGCCGCTTTTTGATCGTCGTTTTTAAATGCTGCTTTGCTATCAGCGGTAGCTGCCGGTTTCGCCGCATCAGCAGCAAAAGTGATCGGTGCGTGCATAGCAACGGCCATCGTCGTTGCCAGCAGCGTGGCTTTAAACAGTGATTTCATCCATATCTCCAGGGCCGGGGCATCTCGCCCCATGTTAACTTACGTAAGAAGCGTACTATAAATCGTTGCAGAACAAATCAACATACGAACACGCCCTATTATCACTTCTTTTCAGACTCTTTTTGTTTAAATTAGTTTCGTAGTGCGCGTAATGGTTGCTGTGAAAGCCGGTAAAGTTAAGTAGAATCCGCCGACGGAGACAACATAAAGAGGTACATCATGCAGGATATCACGATGGAAGCTCGTCTGGCTGAACTGGAAAGCCGTCTGGCGTTCCAGGAGATTACCATAGAAGAACTAAACCTGACGGTAACCGCACATGAAATGGAGATGGCGAAGCTGCGCGATCATCTGCGTTTGCTCACGGAAAAGTTAAAAGCCAGTCAGCCGTCAAATATCGCCTCTCAGGCAGAAGAAACGCCGCCGCCGCATTATTGAGACGAAAAAAAAAGCGGGGTTAACCCGCTTTTTTTGTGCCCGATGATTTATCGAACCAATGATAATACCCTAAGAATTTCGAGTCACAGCAAGGCGGCAAGCTTGAAAATTCCCCGGGAGCATAGATAACTATGTGTGTGACCGGGGTTTGAAAGCGTAGCCAACACCGCGGTGGCTTGAAAGACGACGGGGATTAATGGCAACCGCAGCCGCCTTTACCACCACCACCGCAGCAGCCTTCGCCGCCGTGCTCGTGACCATGGTCATGACCATGACCGCCACAGCAGCCGTCTTCACCGTGATCGTGGTGGTGATCGTGCGCGCCGTGAACATGACCGTGAGCCAGTTCTTCTTCAGTCGCTTCACGAATCGCAACAACTTCTACGTTAAATTTCAGATTCTGGCCAGCCAGCATGTGGTTACCATCAACCACAACGTGATCGTCTTCCACTTCGGTAATCTCTACCGGTACCGGGCCCTGGTCGGTTTCCGCCAGGAAACGCATCCCTACCTGCAGTTCATCAACGCCCATAAAGACGTCTTTAGGCACACGCTGCACCAGATTTTCGTCATACTGACCGTAAGCGTCGTTCGCACCAACAGCGACATCAAATTTGTCGCCAACTTCATGGCCTTCCAGCGCCGTTTCCAGGCCAGAGATCAGGGAGCCGTGACCGTGCAGGTAATCCAGCGGCGCACTCACCGGAGACTCATCAACCAACACACCGTCTTCTGTACGTACCTGATAGGCCAGGCTGACCACCAGGTCTTTTGCTACTTTCATGATATCTCCTGAGCATGGGAAGAATAGTGGCGCAGATTGTAGCGGAATTCTGCAGCCGTGTACCCCTTAGCTTAAAAAAACCTGCGGCATATCGCTAGTCCGGATGAAAAATCCCGATCACTTGCTCTTCTTTGCGAACATGCTCGCGAACGTCTTTATCCGCTTCCCGCATTTGATGCCCGCACTTAACGCATTCAACAATATCGACATTATTTTCACGCCACATCGCCATTGTATCCTGCGCCTGACAGGCCGGACATTTCGCGCCTGCAATAAAACGTTTACGGATTGCCATTGTTCACCTCTACTCAAATTCATCCCAGCCATCCAACTGGCGCCGTTCCTGTTGCATTTCGCGCTGAAAAATCTCCTCCAGTTCGCGTCGGGCCTCTCTGGCGCGCGAAATCTGTACCATGTCGCTATGCTCCGGGATCAGCTCCCGCAATATTCGCATATCCAGCCGGCGAAAATGCAACTGCGCGCGTTGCGCCTGATGCGGATGCATACCTAACGACACCAGAGTTTTACGTCCCAATTCCAGCGCGCTGGAAAACGTTTCACGGGAAAACTGCGTGACGCCAGCCTGTAATAACTCATGGGCCTCCACACGTCCACGCGCTCGCGCAAGAATATGCAGATGAGGAAAATGCTGCTGACACAGCGCCACCAGCTTCATCGTGTCTTCCGGTTCATTACACGTGATGACTATCGACTCCGCCGCTTCCGCGCCCGCAGAACGCAGCAGCTCGACTTGTGTAGCGTCGCCGTAATACACTTTATAACCATATTTGCGCATCAGATTAACGGCGCCGATATCGCGTTCCAGCACGGTGATACGCATCTTATTCGCCATCAATAAGCGAGCGATCACCTGACCAAAACGGCCAAAGCCGACGACAATTACCTGGGGCTTATCATCCTCAACCCACGGCTTTTCATCATTCTCTTCCGGGCCATTAAGGCGGTGCGATAACCACTTATCAATCCCTTTCATCAGTAGCGGCGTGGTCATCATTGATAACGTGACAGTCACCAATAATAACGCCATCTGATCGCCCTGAAACAGGCGCTGAGAAGAGGCGGTAGAAAAGAGCACAAAAGCGAACTCGCCCCCCTGACTCAGCACGCTGGCAAACTGCATCCGTTCAGAACTTCTTATTCCATATAACCGCGCCAGCAGATACAGCGTCAGCATTTTTATGACGACCAGAATAACAACGCTCGCCGCCACCCACAGTAAATGGGTATAAAGTACGCCGAGATTTAGCGACATACCGACGGAGATAAAGAACAGCCCAAGCAGTAAACCTTTAAAGGGATCGATAGCGTTTTCCAGCTCATGCCGGTATTCACTCTCTGCCAGTAAAACGCCGGCAATGAAGGTTCCCAGGGCCATCGACAGTCCCAGCGCGTCCATAAATAAGGCGGCGCTCAACACCAGCAACAACGTCGCGGCAGTGAAGACCTCCCGCACGCCGGACGCAGCAATAAAACGAAATACCGGGCGCAACAGGTAACGACCGCCAATCAGCATTACCGCGAAAGCCAGTACCTTCATTGCCACTTTAAACCAGTCGAAATGCTCGTCGGCCGATCCCGCCAACAAAGGCACCAACGCCAGCGCGGGGATCACCGCTAAATCCTGAAACAGTAAGACGGAAAACCCTAACTGCCCGGACTCGCTACGGTTCATGCCTTTCTCGCGCATCAGTTGTAGCGCCATCGCCGTCGAAGACATCGCCAGGCCAATCCCGCCGACGACCGCCGCCTGCCATAAGAAATCAGCAAGCATCAATAATCCCGCCAGCACCGCCGCGCTTAACAGCACCTGAGCAGCGCCGACGCCGAAGATAGAGCGCCGCAGTTGCCAAAGCCGGGACGGATTGAGTTCGAGACCAATGATAAACATCAGAAACACGACGCCCAGTTCGGAAAAGTGCAGGATCTCGTCAACATCGCTGATAAATCCCAGCCCCCACGGACCGATGGCGATTCCCGCCAGCAAATACCCTAATACCGCGCCGATGCCCAGCCTGGCGGCTAACGGCACCGCCGCCACCGCCGCGAAGAGGAACAACACTCCCGCGGTCAATAAATCAGCACCTTCCATCAATAGCCTCCCGCGCTCACAGGATTCGCCAGCCACTCGCCATAGGCTTTCGCATGACTGGCCAGCGTCTGCGGCGACTGGCGGCGCGCCCAGTACACAATAATGGGCGGCATCCAGTGCATCCGGCACATGGCCGCGGTCAGTTCAAAAGGGCGGAGTACATCGCTCATTGGATAGCGGTTTAGCGCGTCATACCGGTAAGCGCTCTCCGGCTCGCCGGTCGTAATCACGCTACGCCAGTACTTTCCCACCAGTTGGTTTCCCCCTGGTCCGCTGGCGAACCCTCGACTCAAAACGCGATCAAGCCATTCTTTCAGTAAAGCCGGACAGCTATAGGTGTAAAGGGGATGCTGAAAAACAATGACGTCGTGCTCACGTAACAGGGCTTGTTCATAGGGCGTATCGATAAAAAAATCAGGATAGCGCGCATAAAGATCGTGCACGGTTACGTTATTGTGCTGTATGGCCGGTTTAAGCAGTACCCGGTTAGCAACCGAGTCCTGAGATTCCGGATGGGCATACAACAGCAAGACTTTCGCTGGCTGAGACATCAATCCCCCTCCCGGTTGTTTTGGGTCGATACATGCCATTCTTCAGGCCGCTTCTACGTTGACAGCGTTTGTTCAACTCAGAAACGTACTCCATGTCCGCCGCTGGGGATTAATCTTGTTCCTCACCAAAGGCGGCCTGAATGATTTTGTGTATCGTTGTTGTTTTGAGCTACCATTGCGCTCCAGCGCGGCGGTACGCCCGAATATTACATTATCATAATGATAAATTAACATAGTCTGAACATACGGCGCCTTATGATTGTTTTCTCCTCGTTACAAATTCGTCGCGGCGTGCGCGTCCTACTGGACAATGCCTCGGCTACCATTAATCCAGGCCAGAAAGTCGGCCTGGTGGGTAAAAACGGCTGCGGTAAATCTACCCTGCTGGCATTGCTAAAAAATGAAATCAGCGCCGATGCCGGGAGTTTTACCCTGCCCGGAACCTGGCAATTAGCGTGGGTGAATCAGGAAACACCTGCGTTGCCTCAGCCAGCGATTGAGTATGTCATTGACGGCGACCGTGAATACCGGCATCTGGAGGCGCAGCTTAACGACGCCAACGAACGTAACGACGGGCATGCTATCGCCTCCATACATGGCAAGCTGGACGCCATCGACGCATGGACCGTTCGCTCGCGCGCCGCCAGCCTGCTACACGGTCTCGGCTTCTCTAACGATCAGCTGGAACATCCGGTCAGCGACTTTTCCGGCGGCTGGCGGATGCGCCTTAACCTGGCCCAGGCGCTGATTTGCCGTTCCGATTTACTGCTGCTCGACGAACCGACCAACCACCTCGATCTGGATGCCGTTATCTGGCTGGAAAAATGGCTGAAGAGCTATCCGGGCACCCTGATTTTGATCTCCCACGATCGCGATTTTCTTGACCCGATAGTGGATAAAATTATCCATATCGAACAGCAGACTCTGTTCGAGTACACCGGCAACTACAGCGCGTTTGAAGTTCAGCGCGCCACGCGCCTGGCGCAGCAGCAGGCGATGTATGAGAGTCAGCAGGAGCGTGTGGCGCATCTGCAAAGCTACATCGACCGTTTCCGCGCTAAAGCGACCAAGGCCAAGCAGGCGCAAAGCCGTATCAAGATGCTGGAGCGTATGGAGCTGATTGCGCCGGCTCATGTCGACAACCCGTTCCATTTCAGCTTCCGCGCGCCGGAAAGCCTGCCGAACCCGCTGCTGAAGATGGAAAAAGTCAGCGCAGGTTATGGCGATCGCATCATTCTGGAATCCATCAAGCTGAACCTGGTGCCCGGCTCGCGTATCGGCCTGCTGGGCCGCAACGGCGCGGGGAAATCGACGCTGATCAAGCTGCTGGCGGGCGAACTGGAACCGTTGCACGGTGAAATCGGCCTCGCCAAAGGCATTAAGCTCGGCTACTTCGCCCAGCACCAACTGGAGTTCCTGCGCGCCGATGAATCCCCGTTGCAGCATATGGCGCGTCTGGCGCCGCAGGAACTGGAGCAGAAGCTGCGCGACTATCTCGGCGGCTTCGGTTTCCAGGGCGACAAAGTAACGGAAGAGACGCAACGTTTCTCCGGCGGCGAGAAAGCGCGCCTGGTACTGGCGCTGATCGTCTGGCAGCGTCCAAATCTGCTGCTGCTCGATGAACCGACCAACCACCTGGATCTCGACATGCGCCAGGCGCTCACCGAAGCGCTGATTGATTTTGAAGGCGCATTGGTCGTCGTGTCGCACGACCGCCACCTGATTCGCTCCACCACTGACGACCTCTATCTGGTTCACGACAAAAAGGTCGAACCGTTCGACGGCGACCTGGAAGATTATCAGCAGTGGCTGAGCGACGTGCAGAAGCAGGAAAACCAAGCCGACGACGCGCCGAAGGAAAACAACGCCAACAGCGCCCAGTCACGCAAAGATCAGAAGCGTCGCGAAGCCGAGCTACGCACTCTAACGCAGCCGCTGCGTAAAGAGATTACCCGTCTGGAAAAAGAGATGGAAAAGCTCAACGCCCAGTTAGCGCAGGCGGAAGAGAAGCTCGGCGACAGCAGCCTGTATGACCCCAGCCGTAAAGCGGAGATGACCGAGTGTCTGCAACTGCATGCCAGCGCCAAATCCGGGCTGGAAGCGTGTGAAATGGCATGGCTTGAGGCGCAGGAGCAGCTTGAGCAGATGATGCAGAACGACTAAGAGCCTATCCCATTAGGCTATTTTATTCGCCATTTTAGGGCCGGGCAGTGCTCGAAATCCTCACGTACTATGTGTACGCTCCGGTTTCTGCGCGCTGTCCGGCCCCAAACTGGCTTCAACACTTACGCCTACTGGGATAGGCTCTAACGCACGGGGCGGACGATGAACCTGTCAATTACCGATGACATTACCTTCCGCAAGCTCACCATCTTCATGATGTTTGTGGAGAAGGGTAACATCGCCCGCACTGCCGAGGCGCTGCACACGCTGGAAGAGAACGTTCGTGGTCCGCTGTTCGTCCATAAAGGCCTCTTCGGTACTCGTCCCGGTATAAAGATTACCGTTGCGGTCGGCAGCACCGGAACAGAAGGCTGCGTTATGTGATTTAGCGGCAAAGGTTGCCGTGATTTATTTTCGTCAGCGCGTCGTTCACGCCAAATAATTTAAACGTCACCTCATCAACGCCAAGATTTTTCAGACGCGCAGTGTGTTTTTTAATATAAGCCTGCGCCGTTTCTTCGGATTCAAACAAGTAAATGCCGCCAGCTTGCTGGTTTTTCTCGCTTTCTGTCCAGATTTTCCAGATGAAGCCCGGCTCCTCATTGATAGACTCCGCCAGCCCGACCAGTTGCTGAGTCATCTCCTCGCCAAAAGGGCCGCTAAAGTTAAAATGGATCTGTAAAAGTGTCTTCGACATGCCTTCTCCTTGAGTCACATAACTATCGTGTTGCCACACTACCACGATTAATTCGGCTGATGCAGAGGTTCACGCGATTTCTGTGGGGTATTGCGCGCGCCTTGCATACCGCCCCTCTGGTGAAATGAGGCGCAATTTTATTTCGCCAGACGACCAATTGAACGTAAAATCACATATTGACTAATCTGTGAACCTTATGCGCGGTATAGTATTGTTTCCAATTATCAATTGTTCTGGTGCTATGGTTGAGATCACGTCCACAGAAATGACCCCGCCTGTCAATGACTCGCATGAATTTATTCCCATGCGTGGCATTCGTAATCGCCATTTACAAACTATGCTGCCGCGCTTAATCCGCCGCAAAGTGAAGTTCAACGCCCACTGGCAGCGGCTGGAGCTACCGGACGGCGATTTTGTCGATCTGGCATGGAGCGAAGAACCGCAACAGGCAAAGCATAAACCGCGGCTGGTGGTCTTTCACGGTCTGGAAGGCAGCCTGAACAGCCCTTATGCCCACGGGCTGATTGAGGCGGCGCAAAAGCGCGGCTGGCTGGGCGTGGTGATGCACTTTCGCGGCTGTAGCGGCGAACCCAACCGTCTGAATCGTATTTACCACTCCGGTGAAACGGAGGACGGAGCCTGGTTTTTACGCTGGCTACAGCGGGAGTTCGGCGCCGTTCCGACAGCCGCCGTGGGCTATTCGCTCGGCGGTAATATGCTGGCGTGCCTGCTGGCGAAAGAAGGCCGCGATATTCCCATCGAGGCGGCGGTGATTGTTTCTGCGCCCTTTGTTCTCGAAGCCTGTAGCTACCACATGGACAAAGGGTTTTCCCGCGTCTATCAGCGTTATTTGCTTAATCTGTTAAAAGCGAATGCGTCACGCAAGCTGGCGGCGTACCCCGGGTCGCTGCCGGTGAATCTGGCGCAACTGAAATCAATGCGCCGAATTCGTGAGTTTGACGACCTGATCACCGCGAAAATTCACGGCTTTGCCGACGCCATCGACTACTATCGTCAGTGTAGCGCCATGCCGTTGCTTAACCAGATTGCTAAACCGACGCTGATTATTCACGCTAAAGACGATCCGTTTATGGATCATCATGTGATCCCTAAAGCGGAAGATCTGCCCCCGCAGGTGGAGTATCAGCTGACTGAGCATGGCGGACACGTAGGATTTATCGGCGGTACGCCGCTGCGCCCTGAAATGTGGCTGGAACGCCGAATTCCTGACTGGCTGACAACGTACCTTGAGGCGTCATCATGATCATTCCCTGGCAGGGGCTCGCCCCCGACACGCTGGACAACCTGATCGAAAGCTTTGTGTTGCGCGAAGGCACCGATTATGGTGAACATGAACGTTCGCTTGAACAAAAAGTCGCTGACGTAAAACGCCAACTGCAATCCGGCGAGGCCGTGCTGGTATGGTCTGAATTACATGAAACGGTCAATATTATGCCGAAAAAGCAGTTTCGCGAATAAAACGCCTTTGCCGACAATACATTATTACTAAAGCTCAATCATGGAGTTGCCATGTCAGCCAAACATCCGGTGATAGCAGTAACAGGGTCAAGCGGCGCGGGGACCACCACCACCAGCCTCGCGTTTCGTAAAATTTTCGCGCAGTTAAATCTGCACGCCGCCGAGGTGGAAGGCGACAGTTTTCATCGTTACACCCGCCCGGAAATGGACATGGCGATCCGCAAAGCGCGTGACGCCGGGCGGCATATCAGCTATTTCGGGCCTGAAGCCAATGACTTCAGCCTACTGGAACATACCTTTATTGAGTACGGGCAGACGGGTAAAGGCCAGTCGCGTAAATATCTGCATACCTATGATGAAGCCGTACCGTGGAATCAGGTTCCCGGCACGTTTACCCCCTGGCAGCCGCTTCCCGAACCGACCGATGTGCTGTTTTATGAAGGACTGCACGGCGGCGTCGTCACCCCGCAACATGATGTCGCGCGTCATGTTGATCTGTTGGTTGGCGTGGTGCCTATCGTCAACCTCGAGTGGATTCAGAAACTGATTCGCGACACCAGCGAACGCGGGCACTCCCGTGAAGCGGTGATGGATTCCGTGGTGCGTTCCATGGACGACTACATCAATTACATTACGCCGCAGTTCTCGCGTACCCATATTAACTTCCAGCGCGTGCCGACCGTCGACACGTCCAATCCGTTCGCCGCAAAGGGTATTCCCTCGCTGGATGAGAGTTTTGTGGTGATCCATTTCCGCAACCTGGAAGGGATCGATTTTCCCTGGCTCCTGGCGATGCTCCAGGGCTCGTTCATTTCTCACATTAATACATTAGTGGTGCCGGGCGGCAAAATGGGGCTGGCGATGGAGCTCATTATGTTGCCGCTGGTGCAGCGATTAATGGAAGGCAAAAAAATCGAATAACCGCGGTGAAATGCCCGATGGCGCTACGCTTATCGGGCCTACGAGATAAAAACGGGTAGGCCGGATAAAGCCACGCCGCCATCCGGCATCACGTGTTACGCCGCAATCACTTCATACGAATGGGTAATATTGACCGCTTTTTCTAGCATTAGCGCCACCGAGCAATATTTTTCCGCGGAGAGATCGACAGCGCGCGCGACGGCAGCCTCTTTCAGATCGCTGCCGGTAACGATAAAATGCAGATTAATGTGCGTAAACAGGCGCGGCGCGTCTTCCCGGCGCTCGGATGTCAGCTTCACTTCGCAGTTGGTGACATTCTGACGGCCCTTTTGCAGGATTGATACCACATCAATAGCGCTACATCCGCCAGCCGCCATTAATACCATCTCCATCGGACTCGGCGCTTTGTCACCGGAGTTGCCATCCATTAAAATCTGGTGGCCGGAGGAGGACTCTCCGAGGAACGTGAGTCCTTCAACCCACTTTACACGCGCTTGCATATTTCGTAACTCCAATGTTTCAATTTTCCTGAAAGATTACGCGCATACAACAAAACTCGCAATGGAAGGCGACCTGGGTCATGCTGAAGCGAGACACCAGGAGACACACGGCGAAAGCTATGCTAAAACAGACAAGATGCTACAGTAATACATTGACGTACTGCATGTATGCAGAGGACATCACATTACAGGCTACAATCTATTTTCGTAGCCCCCTTCCCAGGTAGCGGGAAGTATATTTTTGCAACCCCAGAGACAGTGCCGTTTTCTGGCTCTGGAGACAGCTTATAACAGAGGATAACCGCGCATGGTGCTTGGCAAACCGCAAACAGACCCGACTCTTGAATGGTTCTTGTCTCATTGCCACATTCATAAGTACCCGTCAAAGAGCACGCTGATTCACCAGGGTGAAAAAGCAGAAACGCTGTACTACATCGTTAAAGGCTCCGTGGCAGTGCTGATCAAAGATGAAGAAGGGAAAGAAATGATCCTTTCTTATCTGAATCAAGGTGATTTTATTGGTGAACTGGGCCTGTTTGAAGAAGGCCAGGAACGCAGCGCCTGGGTACGTGCGAAAACCGCATGTGAGGTCGCTGAAATTTCCTACAAAAAATTTCGCCAATTAATCCAGGTCAACCCGGATATTCTGATGCGCCTCTCTTCCCAGATGGCTCGTCGCTTACAAGTCACCTCTGAAAAAGTAGGTAACCTCGCCTTCCTTGACGTCACCGGGCGTATCGCTCAGACGCTGCTGAATCTGGCGAAACAGCCCGATGCCATGACGCACCCGGATGGGATGCAGATCAAAATCACCCGTCAGGAAATCGGCCAGATCGTCGGCTGCTCCCGCGAAACCGTTGGTCGTATTTTGAAAATGCTGGAAGATCAAAACCTGATCTCCGCGCATGGCAAGACCATCGTCGTCTACGGCACCCGTTAATCCCGTCAGAATGGCGCGTTTTATCATGCGCCATTTTTGTTTGCATCGATGTGGCGAAGACTGATTTATCACCCAGAGATTAATTACGCACTACGGCAAACGCTGGTGCTGTGCCTGCCTGTGGCTGTTGGTTTATTGATAGGCCAGCTACACCTGGGCTTGCTTTTCTCTCTCGTTCCCGCCTGCTGCAACATTGCAGGTCTGGATACCCCGCACAAACGCTTTTTTAAACGCCTGATCATCGGCGCATCGCTGTTCGCCGGATGCAGTCTGGTAACGCAACTTCTGCTGGCGGAATCCATCCCCCTGCCGTTGATCCTGACCGGGCTGACGCTGGTGCTTGGCGTGACGGCGGAAATTAGCCCGCTTCACGCGCGGCTACTGCCAGCGTCGCTGATTGCCGCCATCTTTACCCTGAGCCTTGCGGGATACATGCCCGTCTGGGAGCCGCTGCTCATTTATGCGCTGGGCACGCTATGGTACGGCGTGTTTAACTGGTTTTGGTTCTGGCTATGGCGCGAACAGCCGCTGCGCGAGTCATTGAGTTTGTTATACCGCGAACTGGCCGATTATTGTGAAGCGAAATACAGCCTGCTCACCCAACATATCGATCCGGAAAAAGCGCTGCCTCCCCTGCTGATACGCCAGCAAAAAGCGGTCGATCTCATTACCCAGTGTTACCAACAGATGCATATGCTTTCGGCGCACAACAATAATGATTACAAGCGTCTACTACGGGCTTTTCAGGAAGCGATGGATTTGCAGGAGCACATCTCCGTCAGCTTGCATCAGCCGGAAGAGGTACAGAAACTGGTAGAACGCAGCCATGCGGAAGAGGTGATTCGCTGGAATGCGCAAACGGTCGCCGCCCGTCTGCGCGTGCTGGCGGATGACATTCTTTATCATCGTCTGCCGACGCGCTTCTCCATGGAAAAACAGATTGGCGCTCTGGAGAAGATCGCCAATCAGCATCCTGAAAATCCGGTAGGCCAGTTCTGCTATTGGCACTTCAGTCGAATCGCCCGTGTGCTGCGTACTCAGCGGCCGCTGTACGCCCGCGACCTGATGGCCGATAAACAGCGTCGTCTGCCGCTACTTCCGGCGCTGAAAAATTATATGTCTCTAAAATCGCCGGTGCTACGCAACGCCGGACGCATCAGCGTGATGATGAGCATCGCCAGTCTGATGGGCAGCGCGTTGCACCTGCCTAAACCGTACTGGATCCTCATGACGGTGCTGTTTGTCACCCAAAACGGCTATGGCGCGACGCGCGTACGTATTCTGCACCGTTCGGTCGGAACGCTGGTCGGCCTGGTGATTGCCGGCGTCACGCTGCACTTACATATTCCCGAAAGCATTACGCTGGCGGTCATGCTGGTACTAACGCTGGCAAGTTATCTGATTATTCGTAAAAACTACGGCTGGGCGACGGTCGGCTTTACGGTGACGGCGGTATACACCATCCAGTTACTGACGTTAAACGGAGAACAGTTTATTGTGCCGAGGCTGATCGATACGCTGATTGGCTGTTTAATTGCCTTTGGCGGCATGGTCTGGCTGTGGCCGCAATGGCAAAGCGGGCTATTACGTAAAAACGCCCATGATGCGCTGGAAGCCGATCAAGAAGCTATCCGACTGATCCTCAGTAACGATCCGCAGGCCACCCCGCTCGCTTATCAAAGAATGCGGGTCAACCAGGCGCATAACACGTTATTCAACTCGTTAAATCAGGCAATGCAGGAACCCGGATTCAATACCCACTATCTGTCGGATATGAAACTGTGGGTCACGCACAGCCAGTTTATTGTCGAGCATATCAACGCTATGACGACGCTGGCGCGGGAACACACCATGCTGACGCCTGATCTGGCGCAGCGCTATCTGGAATCTTGCGAGATTGCAATTCAGCGCTGCCAGCAGCGCCTGGAGTACGACAGGCCAGGCGGCTCCGGCGATGTCAATATTCTGGAGTCGCCGGACATGCCGTCACATGGCTTATTGAGCACTCTGGAACAACATTTACAGCGCATCATTGGCCATCTGAACACCATGCACACCATTTCGTCGATGGCCTGGCGTCAGCGTCCGCATCACGGTATCTGGCTGAGTAAGCGGCTACGGGATACAAAAGGTTAAGACCGACTGCCGGATGCGCTACGCTTATCCGGCAATCCGCCATCAGGCCACCACCTTCCCTACCGCCTGCGCAAAGCGCTGCATTCCTTCATGGATATCCGCCTCTTCCACCACCAGCGACGGGGCAAAACGCATCACGTCGGCTCCGGCATTGAGCACCATCACGCCAGCCTCCGCGCCTGCGTACAGAAAATCACGCGCCCGACCTTTGTACTTCGGTTTCAGTTCCGCGCCAATCAGCAGCCCCATGCCGCGAATATCGCTGAAAATGTCAAATTGCTCGTCAATCGCCTGCAAATGTTGCACAAACTGTTGCCGCTTAGTGTGAATGCCTTGTAGTACCTCTGGCGTATTAATAATATCGAATGCCGCGCCAGCCACCGCACAGGCCAGCGGATTGCCGCCATAGGTTGAACCATGCGAACCTACATGGAAGGCCGAGGCTATTTCCTGCGTGGTCAGCATGGCGCTCACCGGAAAACCGCCGCCTAACGCTTTGGCGCTGGTGAGGATATCCGGCGTGACGCCGTAGTGCATATAGGCAAACAGGTCTCCGGTGCGCCCCATCCCACACTGCACTTCATCAAACACCAGCAACGCCTGATGCTCGTCACACAGGTCGCGTAACCCTTTGAGGAATTCCGGTGTAGCCGCCTGCACGCCGCCTTCACCCTGAATCGGCTCGACCACCACCGCGCAGGTGTGGTCATCCATTACCGCTTTCACCGCATGAAGATCGTTGAAGAGAACGTGAATAATATCGGCGGGTTTCGGCCCAAAGCCGTCGGAATATTTCGGCTGCCCGCCTACAGAGACGGTAAACAAGGAACGGCCATGAAAAGCGTTATGGAAGGCAATGATTTTCGTTTTGAACGGGCTATGGCGCACGCAGGCATAATGACGCGCCAGTTTAAAAGCGGTTTCGTTCGCTTCGGTGCCGGAATTCATAAACAGCACGCGCTCGGCAAACGTGGCGTCGATCAGTTTACGTCCCAGACGCAACGCTGGTTCATTGGTAAAAACGTTACTGGTATGCCACAAGGTTTCCCCCTGGGATTTCAGCGCCTCGACCAGCGCCGGATGGCAATGGCCCAGCGCAGTCACTGCAATCCCGCCGGCGAAATCAATATACTCTTTGCCCTGCTGATCCCATACTCGGCTGCCTTTACCTTTGACCGGAATAAAGTCCGCCGGTGCATAAACAGGCAGAATCACCTCATCAAAAGTTGCGCGCGTAATAGCCGTTTGTTCAGTTGCCATATCATTACCACCCGGTTAAGTAGAAATGCCAGTGAAATTATAATCACAAAATATGAATAAAAAATCACTCAATAGCAACCACAAATCAACGCCGGAGGAAATTTTTCAGCAGAGCGTGTCCTTGTTCGCTGAGAATACTTTCCGGGTGGAACTGCACGCCTTCCAGATCCCACTCGCGGTGGCGAATGCCCATAATCTCCTGCGTTTCGCTCCAGGCGGTGATCTCAAAACACTCAGGCAACGTGGCAGGGTCGACAATCAGCGAGTGGTAACGTGTCACGGTTAACGGGCTGGGCAATCCCCGAAACACGCCCTGTCCATTATGCGTAATAGGTGACGTTTTACCGTGCATCACTTTCGCTGCCCGCACTACCGACGCACCAAAGGCCTGCGCCATCGCCTGATGACCCAGGCAAACGCCCAGCATCGGAATACGTCCGGCATAATGGCGGATGACCGCCAGTGAAATGCCAGCGTCATTCGGCGTACAGGGGCCAGGAGAGATAACGATTTTTTGCGGGTTCAAAGCGTCAATGTGCGCCAGCGTTAGCGCATCATTGCGCCGGACCTGCACTTCCGCGCCCAGTTCACAAAAATACTGGTAGAAGTTCCAGGTAAAGGAATCATAGTTATCGATAAGCAGGATCATGGCGGCTCCGGGTGAGTAGAACCGCACTATTTTACTCAGTTTCGCGAGCTTCGCTTATCGCTTTCTGAAAAATCGCCCGCAAAGCGGAGAGATCGCCCATCGCGCCGCTCTGGTTCGCCTGCTTCCATGTTTCAACCGCAATACCTTGCCAACTCAGCGCGTAGCCTGCATGTAGCGCCAGTTGTTCAAAGAAGATGCGCTGCGCCAGCCCGCTCCCCAAACGAAACGGATGAAGCACATTAATTTCACAGTAGTAATGCGCCAGCCGCTCGACAAACTTCTCGTGCGCCAGACCAACCAGGTAGCCCTCTTCTTCCAGATCCTGCATCAGAGCGTTGCCCTCTTTTTCGATATAGGCAAAGTGGCAAAAACGGGTATCGCCCTGGTAAATATCGACCTCCCGCAGTTGCCCTGCCCAGTCGAAAATATCCTGATAGAGCTGGCGATGAATCGCGCACAGATGAGGCAAGCCGCGTACCAGCGGCCCCAGTTCAATCGTAGCGGCGCGGAGCGCGGTCATTTCGTATGCCGCTTGCGCCAGTCGCTGGGCCTGATGAATCCCAAGCCGATTACGCATCACATTCAGCCCCGGATAGAGGTACGGATCGCGTCCTTCGCCAAATTTATCGCTCATAGTGCCTCCGAAGCTCGTCAAGACGTGCCAGCGCTTCATCGGCGGTCAGGGTTACTAAGGGGATCTCAATACCTTCGAGACGGCAGCTTTGCTGGAAGTTAACGTTGCGCCGCTGTTCCCAAAAGCGTGACTTTTGTTTATCGGTAAGTTTCTTCACCGGGCCTCCCTGAATATGTCTGTGCTTGACCACAAGTATAAGCAGCAATTTCAGGTTACGCTGAGACAGGGAGAAAACGCGGGCGGCTCGCACCCGCGCAGGCATGTTTTATGGCAGGACTTTCGCGGAAAGGATAACGACTGGTTTTGTCGGCACATTCTGATAAGGTCCGACATCGTGCGTCGGTACCTGTGAGATTTTATCGGCGACATCCATACCTTTTACCACTTTACCAAATACCGCATAGCCAAAGTCGCGCTGGCCGTGGTCGAGAAAAGCGTTATCCGCGACGTTAATAAAGAACTGGCTGGTGGCGCTGTCTTTATCTGCGGTGCGCGCCATCGCGATCGTGCCGCGAGTATTACGCAGACCGTTGTCGGCTTCATTCTTAATCGGCGGATTCGGTTTCTTCTGCTGCATCTGCTCGTTAAAACCACCACCCTGAATCATAAAGCCAGGAATAACGCGGTGAAACGTAGTGTTGTTATAGAAACCACTGTTGACGTAATCGACAAAGTTTTTCACAGAAACCGGCGCTTTCTGGCTGTTCAGCTCCAGCTCAATATTCCCGGCGGAGGTGGTTAACAGCACATGAGGATCACCTTTTGCTGCCAACGCTACGGGAGAAAGAGCAGAAAGAGCGAAAACAGCTGCGACAGCCGCCAGAGTCGATTTGAGCATGAGATTTCCTTAAAGAGAGCAGAAATAAAGCAAGTGGAATGATTCTAAAGAGCCTTCCTGGGCCAGGCCAGCCCTTTACCTAATTTTACGTACATGAAACAAATGTAACGTTACGACGCAACGCCTTGTCCTTGCAATATGATGTGACAAACATCACATTAAAAAATGTAATGAACATTACTATCACTAATAATTATTTAAATACATCACAAAAACGCCTAAAATCTGCCCGCTTAACGCGCCCTCCACGCGCTTCACTTCTCTTCAAGGCCAGACATGACTAACAGCAACCGCATCAAGCTCACATGGATCAGCTTTCTTTCCTACGCCCTGACCGGGGCGCTGGTGATTGTCACCGGGATGGTGATGGGAAATATCGCAGACTATTTTCATCTGCCCGTTTCCAGCATGAGTAACACCTTTACTTTTCTGAACGCCGGGATTTTGATCTCGATCTTCCTCAATGCGTGGCTGATGGAAATCATCCCGCTGAAAACACAGCTACGCTTTGGTTTTATCCTGATGGTGCTGGCGGTGGCCGGGCTGATGTTCGGCCATAGCCTGGCGTTGTTCTCAGCGGCGATGTTTGTGCTGGGGCTGGTCAGCGGGCTCACCATGTCGATTGGCACCTTCCTGATTACGCAACTGTATGAAGGGCGTCAGCGCGGTTCCCGACTGCTGTTTACCGACTCCTTCTTCAGCATGGCGGGGATGATTTTTCCTATGGTCGCCGCCTTCCTGCTGGCGCGTAGTATTGAGTGGTACTGGGTCTACGCCTGCATCGGCCTGGTCTACCTGGCGATTTTCATCCTGACCTTCGGCTGTGAATTTCCGGCGCTGGGTAAACATGCGCAGCACTCTCAGGCACCTGTCGTCAAAGAAAAATGGGGCATTGGCGTACTGTTTCTCGCCGTCGCCGCGCTGTGCTATATCCTCGGTCAATTGGGCTTTATCTCCTGGGTGCCGGAATACGCCAAAGGCCTCGGCATGAGCCTGAATGACGCCGGGGCGCTGGTGAGTGATTTCTGGATGTCCTATATGTTTGGCATGTGGGCGTTCAGCTTTATCCTGCGCTTTTTCGATCTGCAACGCATTCTGACCGTACTGGCGGGTATGGCGGCGGTACTGATGTATTTGTTTATTACCGGCACGCAGGCGCATATGCCGTGGTTTATTCTGACGCTGGGCTTCTTCTCCAGCGCCATTTATACCTCCATCATTACGCTGGGATCGCAGCAAACGAAAGTGGCCTCGCCTAAGCTGGTTAACTTTATTCTGACCTGCGGCACTATCGGAACGATGCTGACCTTCGTCGTCACCGGCCCGATTGTGGCGCACAGCGGCCCACAGGCGGCGTTACTCACCGCGAATGGTCTGTATGCGGTGGTCTTTGTGATGTGCTTTGCGCTCGGTTTTGTATCCCGTCATCGTCAGCATAGCGCGCCGGCTACGCATTGATAATCCTTGCCGGATGGCGACGTCGCCCTCCGGCACTCTATCCCCCTCCTGACGGGGTAGGCCTGTTGGCCTAAAAATCCCTCATTTTGTATGTTATTTGTACAAACCTGAAAAGCCTGACAATTCCGCCACTTATAAAAATCCTGACAAATCAGCCATATACCCATTAAGAGGTATATAAAGGTGAATTTGATTTACATCAATAAGCGGGGTTGCTGAATCGTTAAGGTAGGCGGTAATAGAAAAGAAATCGAGGCAAAAATGAGCAAAGTCAGACTCGCTATTATCGGTAATGGTATGGTCGGCCACCGCTTTATTGAGGATCTCCTTGATAAATCCGACGCTAGCCTGTTCGACATTACCGTGTTCTGTGAAGAACCCCGTAAAGCCTATGACCGTGTCCACCTGTCATCCTACTTCTCTCACCATACCGCGGAAGAGCTCTCTCTGGTGCGTGAAGGATTTTACGAGAAGCACGGCGTAAAGGTACTGGTTGGCGAACGCGCAATTACCATTAACCGTCAGGAGAAAGTGATTCACTCCAGCGCGGGTCGTACCGTTTATTATGACAAGCTGATCATGGCGACCGGTTCCTATCCGTGGATCCCGCCGATTAAAGGCTCCGAAACCCAGGATTGCTTCGTTTACCGTACCATTGAAGACCTCAACGCTATCGAAGCCTGCGCCCGTCGCAGCAAGCGCGGGGCGGTGGTCGGCGGCGGTCTGCTGGGGCTGGAAGCCGCTGGCGCGCTGAAAAACCTCGGCGTGGAAACGCACGTCATTGAATTTGCGCCAATGCTGATGGCAGAACAGCTCGATCAGATGGGCGGCGAGCAGCTACGTCGCAAGATCGAAAGCATGGGCGTGCGTGTACACACCAGTAAAAACACGCAAGAGATTGTTCAGCAGGGTAACGAAGCGCGTAAGACTATGCGTTTTGCCGATGGCAGCGAGCTGGAAGTCGATTTTATCGTCTTCTCTACCGGTATTCGCCCCCGCGACAAGCTGGCTACCCAGTGCGGTCTGGCCGTCGCGCAGCGCGGCGGGATCGTGATTAACGACACCTGCCAGACGTCTGACCCAGATATCTACGCTATCGGCGAGTGCGCCAGTTGGAACAACCGCGTTTACGGTCTGGTCGCACCAGGCTATAAAATGGCCCAGGTCGCCGTTGACCATATCCTCGGCAGTGAAAACGCCTTTGAAGGGGCGGATCTCAGCGCCAAGCTGAAGCTGCTGGGCGTGGACGTCGGCGGCATCGGCGACGCGCATGGCCGCACGCCGGGCGCGCGTAGTTACGTTTACCTCGATGAAAGCAAAGAAGTCTACAAACGTCTAATTGTCAGCGAAGATAACAAAACGCTGCTCGGCGCAGTACTGGTCGGCGACACCAGCGATTACGGCAATTTGCTGCAACTGGTACTGAACGCCATCGAACTGCCGGAAAACCCGGATTCGCTGATCCTGCCGTCGCACGCGGGCAGTGGTAAACCCGCTATCGGCGTGGATAAACTGCCGGACAGCGCGCAGATCTGCTCCTGCTTCGATGTGACTAAAGGCGATCTGATCGCCGCTATCAATAAAGGCTGCCATACCGTGGCGGCGCTGAAAGCGGAAACCAAAGCCGGAACCGGCTGCGGCGGCTGCATCCCGCTGGTGACGCAGGTACTGAACGCCGAACTGGCGAAACAGGGTATTGAAGTCAACAACAACCTGTGCGAGCACTTTGCTTATTCTCGTCAGGAACTGTTCCACTTAATCCGCGTGGAAGGTATCAAAACCTTTGAAGAACTGCTGGCGAAACACGGTAAAGGCTACGGCTGCGAAGTGTGTAAGCCGACCGTCGGTTCGCTGCTGGCGTCGTGCTGGAACGAATACATCCTCAAACCGCAGCACACGCCGCTACAGGATACTAACGATAACTTCCTGGCGAATATCCAGAAAGACGGCACCTACTCGGTGATCCCGCGCTCGGCGGGCGGTGAAATCACCCCGGAAGGCCTGGTGGCCGTGGGGCGTATCGCCCGCGAGTTTAACCTCTATACCAAAATTACCGGTTCTCAGCGTATCGGTCTGTTTGGCGCGCAAAAAGACGATCTGCCGGAAATCTGGCGTCAGTTGATTGAAGCCGGTTTCGAAACCGGTCACGCGTACGCCAAAGCGCTGCGGATGGCGAAAACCTGCGTCGGCAGCACCTGGTGCCGCTACGGCGTGGGCGACAGCGTCGGTTTCGGCGTGGAGCTGGAAAACCGCTACAAAGGCATTCGTACCCCGCACAAAATGAAATTCGGCGTCTCCGGCTGTACCCGTGAATGTGCGGAAGCGCAGGGCAAAGATGTGGGTATCATCGCCACGGAGAAAGGCTGGAACCTGTACGTCTGCGGTAACGGCGGGATGAAACCGCGTCATGCGGATCTGCTGGCAGCCGATCTCGATCGCGACACGCTGATCAAGTACCTCGACCGCTTTATGATGTTCTACATCCGTACTGCCGACAAACTGACCCGTACCGCGCCGTGGCTGGATAATCTGGAAGGCGGCATCGAGTACCTGAAATCGGTCATCATCGACGATAAGCTGGGCCTGAACGAACATCTGGAAGAAGAGATGGCGCGCCTGCGCGCAGCGGTGGTCTGCGAGTGGACAGAAACCGTTAACACCCCATCCGCACAGGTTCGCTTTAAGCACTTTATCAACAGCGACAAACGCGACCCGAACGTCCAGGTTGTGCCTGAACGTGAACAGCATCGTCCGGCCACGCCGTATGAACGTATCCCGGTCACTCTGGTGGAGGAAAACGCATGAGTCAGTGGCAAAACATCTGCAAAATTGATGACATCCTGCCGGGAACCGGCGTCTGCGCGCTGTCAGGCGGCGAGCAGGTGGCAATTTTCCGTCCTTACCATAGCGATCAGGTGTTTGCGATCAGCAACATCGACCCGTTCTTTGAGGCCAGCGTGCTGTCTCGTGGACTGATTGCGGAACACCAGGGCGAACTGTGGGTCGCCAGCCCGTTGAAAAAGCAGCGCTTCCGCCTGAGCGATGGTTTATGCATGGAAGATGAGCAGTTTTCTGTGAAACATTACGACGCGCGGGTAAAAGACGGCGTGGTGCAGCTGCGCGGTTAATTATTTTTGGGAGGCGCAACGCCTCCCCTTTTTTGACGTACTTGTAGGTCTTTTATTGGTAGGCCTGATAAGCGTAGCGCCATCAGACAATTGCAAAAGCACATTGCCGGATGGCGGCATAAATGCCTTATCCGGCCTACGGTTACGATTTCTTTTTATTTTTTGTACTTCAAGGATAATCAAATGTTTACAGACACTATCAATAAGTGTGCGGCTAACGCTGCGCGCATCGCACGCCTGTCGGCGAATAATCCGCTCGGCTTCTGGGTCAGTTCGGCAATGGCCGGGGCTTATGTCGGTCTCGGCATCATTCTTATTTTCACCCTCGGCAATCTGCTCGACCCGTCCGTACGTCCTCTGGTGATGGGAGCCACCTTCGGTATCGCCTTAACGCTGGTCATCATCGCCGGTTCCGAACTGTTTACCGGCCACACCATGTTCCTGACGCTGGGCGTCAAAGCAGGCACTATCAGCCACGGTCAAATGTGGGCTATCCTGCCGCAAACCTGGCTCGGCAACCTGGTCGGTTCCGTGTTTGTCGCCCTGCTTTACAGCTGGGGCGGCGGCAGTTTGTTGCCGGTCGATACCAGCATCGTTCACTCAGTCGCGCTGGCGAAAACCACCGCGCCCGCCACGGTACTGTTCTTCAAAGGCGCGCTGTGTAACTGGCTGGTTTGTCTGGCAATCTGGATGGCAATCCGCACCGAAGGCACGGCAAAATTTCTTGCTATCTGGTGGTGTCTGCTGGCGTTTATCGCTTCCGGCTACGAGCACTCCGTCGCGAATATGACGCTGTTCGCCCTCTCCTGGTTTGGTCATCACAGCGACGCCTATACCCTGTCCGGAATCGGACACAACCTGTTATGGGTCACTCTGGGTAATACTTTGTCCGGCGTCGTGTTCATGGGATTGGGTTATTGGTATGCTACGCCGAAATCGGAGCGTCCTGTTCCGCAAAAAACCAACCAAATTAAGGTTACAGCCAACCATTAAGGGGTAATGTCGTGGACCATTTGCCTATATTTTGTCAATTACGCGACCGCGACTGTCTGATCGTCGGCGGTGGCGATGTCGCAGAACGCAAAGCACGGTTACTGCTGGAAGCAGGCGCACGTTTAACGGTCAATGCGCTAACCTTTATTCCACAGTTCACCGTATGGGCAAATGAAGGCATGTTGACTCTGGTTGAGGGTCCGTTCGACGAAACGCTTCTCGACTCGTGTTGGCTGGCGATCGCGGCCACCGACGACGATACCGTCAACCAGCGTGTCAGCGACGCGGCGGAGTCACGCCGTATCTTCTGCAACGTGGTGGATGCGCCGAAAGCCGCCAGCTTTATCATGCCCTCCATTATTGACCGCTCGCCGCTGATGGTCGCCGTCTCCTCGGGCGGCACCTCCCCGGTGCTGGCGCGTCTGCTGCGCGAGAAACTGGAATCGCTGCTGCCGCAGCATCTGGGGCAGGTCGCGCGCTATGCCGGACAACTCCGCGCCCGAGTGAAAAAGCAGTTTGCCACGATGGGCGAGCGTCGTCGCTTCTGGGAAAAATTTTTCGTCAATGACCGGCTGGCGCAGTCGCTGGCGAATGCCGATGAGAAAGCGGTTAACGCGACAACCGAACGCCTGTTTAGCGAACCGCTGGATCACCGTGGCGAAGTCGTGCTGGTCGGCGCCGGGCCGGGCGATGCCGGACTGCTGACGCTGAAAGGGTTACAACAAATCCAACAGGCGGATATCGTGGTTTACGATCGCCTCGTCTCCGACGACATTATGAACCTGGTACGCCGCGATGCCGATCGGGTCTTTGTGGGAAAACGCGCGGGTTACCACTGCGTCCCACAGGAGGAAATCAACCAGATCCTGCTGCGTGAAGCGCAAAAAGGTAAACGCGTGGTACGCCTGAAAGGCGGCGATCCCTTTATCTTTGGTCGCGGCGGCGAAGAGCTGGAAACGCTGTGTCATGCCGGTATTCCTTTCTCGGTAGTGCCGGGGATTACCGCGGCTTCCGGCTGCTCCGCCTACTCCGGTATTCCGCTAACCCATCGCGATTACGCCCAGAGCGTACGTCTGGTCACCGGTCACCTGAAAACCGGCGGCGAGCTGGACTGGGAAAACCTGGCGGCAGAAAAACAGACGCTGGTGTTCTACATGGGGCTGAATCAGGCAGCGACTATCCAGGAAAAACTGATCGCATTCGGTATGCAGGCCGATATGCCGGTTGCGCTGGTAGAAAACGGTACCTCTGTGAAGCAACGCGTCGTCCACGGTGTGCTGACGCAGCTTGGTGAATTAGCGCAACAGGTTGAAAGCCCGGCGCTGATTATCGTTGGCCGGGTCGTTGGCTTACGCGATAAATTAAATTGGTTCTCTAATTATTAATTAAAATAAAGCCCTGAATAACAGGGCTTTATTTTACAACTACTCGTAATCTCAAATTATTTTTACTTAAAAGTGAATTAAGAAATCAACTTTAAATACACCAGAAAAATTTAAATAGTAATAATTCTGCCTAAAAACCCTTTTATTCGTCAAATTCACCTCTTATTAATTCATACAATAAATAACACCGTTAAGCACTCAATTTGACCTGACCTGGTTATCGGGTGATAAAATAAACACTAAAGCATAATTTTTCTTCTGGCCATTTCATCATTGCCTGTATCGCTCTCTGCATATGTTTATGCACGCAAGGAAAATATTAATTAAGGATGAACCCTATGCAAAAGAAAAAACTTATTTCTATCGCTATCGCTTTAACGCTACAAAGTTATTACATTCCGGCCATCGCCGCAGAAAATAACGATGATGAAAAAGAATGTCCCAGTAATATCTCCTCCCTGCCTAAAGAAAAACGCGCAAAACTCTCACCGACCTGCCTTGCTACACCTGAAAATGATAATCACTGGGGCTGGGTTGCTGGCGGCGTTGCTGCACTGGTCGCAGGTGTGGCTATTGGCGTTGAAAATAACGGTGGCGGAGATTCTAATCATTCTTATACCCCCCCTACGCCCGATAATGGCGGCGACGTTACCCCGCCTGACGATGGCGGCAACGTCACCCCGCCTGACGATGGCGGCGATGATGATGTGACCCCACCCGACGATAGCGGCGATGACGATGTAACCCCGCCCGACGATAGCGGCGATGACGATGTAACCCCGCCCGACGATAGCGGCGATGACGATGTGACCCCGCCCGACGATAGCGGCGATGACGACGACACGCCCCCAGATGACTCTGTTACTACCTTCAGCAACGGCGTCACCATCGATAAAGGCAAAGACACCCTGGCCTTCGATAGCTTCAAACTGGATAGCGGCAGCGTTCTCGAAGGTGCCGTGTGGAATTATTCAGAACCGGACAACCAGTGGCAGCTCACCACCGCAGACGGTAAAACGCTGAACGTCACCGGCTGGGACGTGACCGACGCCAATGCCGCCGTGATTGAAGGCACCCAGGAAAACGGTCTCTACTGGAAGTACGACAGCCGTGGCTATCTGATTATTGCCGACGATAAAACCACCGTTATCAGTGGCAATGACCAGGCGCATAATTCCGATCGCGGCATGGATATCAGCGGCCAGGATCGCACCGGCGTGATTATTTCCGGCGATCGAACCGTCAACACGCTCACCGGGGACTCCAGTGTGACCGACGGCGCCACCGGCATGGTTATCTCCGGTGACGGCACCACCAACACCATTTCGGGCCACTCCACGGTGGACAACGCCACCGGCGCGCTGATTTCCGGCAACGGCACCACCACTAATTTCGCCGGTGACATTGCCGTGAGCGGCGGCGGCACCGCCATCATCATCGACGGCGACAACGCCACGATTAAGAATACCGGTACCTCTAACATCAGCGGCGCAGGCTCCACCGGCACCGTCATTGACGGCAATAACGCCCGCGTCAACAATGACGGTGATATGACCATCACCGACGGCGGCACCGGCGGCCACATTACCGGCGACAACGTGGTTATCGATAACGCCGGGAGCACTACCGTCAGCGGCGCAGACGCCACGGCGCTGTATATCGAAGGCGACAACGCGCTCGTTATCAACGAAGGTAATCAGACTATCTCCGGCGGCGCCGTCGGTACGCGCATTGACGGCGACGACGCCCATACCACCAATACCGGTGATATCGCGGTGGATGGCGCGGGCTCTGCCGCCGTGATTATCAACGGCGACAACGGCAGCCTGACCCAGGCGGGCGATCTGCTGGTCACCGACGGCGCGATGGGCATCATCACCTACGGCACCGGAAATGAAGCAAAAAATACCGGCAACGCCACCGTGCGTGATGCGGACTCGGTGGGTTTTGTGGTTGCAGGCGAAAAAAACACCTTCAAAAACAAAGGGGATATTGACGTCAGCCTTAACGGCACCGGCGCGCTGGTGAGCGGCGATATGTCGCAGGTTACGCTGGATGGCGATATTAACGTTGTCTCAGTCCAGGACAGCGAAGGCGTGTTTAGCTCAGCGACAGGGGTGAGCGTGAGCGGCGACAGCAACGCCGTTGATATCACCGGCAACGTAAATATCAGCGCCGACTACGGGCAGGATGATCTGGCTGCCGGGGCTCCCCCGTTAACCGGCGTTGTCGTCGGCGGTAACGGCAATACCGTTACCCTTAATGGCGCGCTGAATATTGATGACAACGATCTGTCCGCCACCGGCGGACAATACCTGGACGTTGTTGGCCTGAGCGTAACAGGTGATGATAACGACGTTGAGATTGACGGCGGTATTAATATCACCCACAGCGAGGATCCACTTGATGGAACCTCTGCAGACATTACCGGCATCAGCGTCAGCGGTAACAGTACCGTTACGCTAAACGGTCATTCTACCATTGATACCAACACGGTAGTGGGAGGTCACGTTGTACTGGCGCGGGTCAACAACGGCGGCTCCCTGATTCTGGATGATGACTCGGTTGTTGACGTTAATGTCAGTTATATACCCACAGGCTATTACACCTACAACGCGTTGCTGATGGCTGATGGCGAAGGCACATCAATTGAAAATAAAGGCGATATTACAAGCCATGGCGTGTATTCCGTCATTCGCGCAGATAACGGCTCGGAAGTCAGCAACAGCGGAGATATTCTGGTCTACGCGACCAGTAGCAACAGTAGTGAGGATCGTGCAGCCATCACAAGGGCTAGTGGCGAGGGATCGGCTGTTCATAACAAAGCCGGCGGCGATATCACCCTCATTTCTGATCAGACGCCGCAGGGCAGTGGCGGTATTGAAGTATACCCATTGAAATGGTACACCCACACCTTTTACGCCATGATGGCTTCGGATTATGGCGATGTCGTTAACGATGAGGGCGCCACGATCCATTTGCAGGGGGCAGGTGTATATGGCGTTACCGCCAGCCGAGGTAAAGCACTAAACGAAGGCAATATCTATCTGGATGGCCTTGTCCCGACGCTGGACGATGAAAATAACATCACCAGCACCAGCTACTGGCAGCCATCATCGCTCTATCTCACCAGCTCAGGAATGGTGGCGGGTTCCACCGATGCCGATGGCGACGCCACCGCCATCAACACCGGCAACATTACCGTCAACAACGCCGGGTTCGGCATGATGGCGCTTAATGGCGGCACCGCCATTAACCAGGGCGTGATCACCCTGACCGCCGATGACGGCGTGACCGGTCAGGCAGACGAGCTGGTCGGGATGGCGGCGCTCAACGGCGGCGTCGTCATCAACGACACCAGCGGCGTGATTAACATCGACTCCGATTACGGCCAGGCGTTTCTGAGCGACAGTTCCAGCTACATCATCAATAACGGCTCTATCAACCTTAACGGCAGCCCGATGGATGATACTGATTCACACATGGGCGGCACGCCAACGGACAAAATCTGGATTCAGTCTCTGCCCGGCAGCGGCGACAGCGACACCAGGACCTCCGACACAGGTTTCTTCACCGCCGGTACGCTGGCCAACTACGGTACTGAAACCCTGAACGGCGATGTGGACGTTAACGGGGGCTGGCTGTACAACGAAGCGGGCGCCTCGCTCACCGTCAACGGCACCGTGACGATTAACGGCGGGGCTAACGCGCTGGCTAACTACGGGACGCTGGACGCGGACGCTATTTCCACCTGGCACAGCCTCTTTAATGAAGCGGACGGCAGCATCACCACCGATCTGTTAACCCTTAATGGCGACGTCACTTTTTACAATAACGGCGATTTCACCGGCTCCATAGCGGGCACCAGCTACCAGCAGGAAATCGTCAATACTGGCGATATGACGGTGGCGGAAGATGGCAAATCGCTGGTCAGCGGCAGCTTCTATTTCTATAACGAAGAGGACGCAACGCTTACCAACAGCGGCAGCGCGGTGGAAGGCGGCGAGAACACCATCATCAATCTGACGCGCGCCAACGATTCGCTGACCCAGGTGAACAGCGGCACCATCACCGCCACTAACGGTTACAGCGCCATCACCACGGTCAACGGCAGCAATGACCCCAAATGGATCTGGAACACCGCAACCGGCGTGATTAACGGTATTAACCCGGATGCGCCGCTAATCAATTTGGGCCGCGGCTATAACTTCGGCAACCAGGGCACTATCAACGTGCAGGGCGATAACGCCGTGGCGATTAGCGGCGGCACCAGCAGTTATGTCATTAACCTGGTCAATAGCGGCACCATCAACGTCGGTACCGAGCAGGGCAAGGAGGACGGCACCAACGGCACCGGGCTTATCGGCATCAAAGGCAACGGTAATGCCACCACCATAAATAACACCGCAGACGGCGTGATTAACGTTTACGCGGATGACTCGTATGCGTTTGGCGGCACGACCAAAGCCATCATCAACAACGGCGAAATCAACCTGCTGTGCGACAGCGGCTGCGACATCTACGCGCCGGGTACTACGGGTACGCAGAACGACCATAACGGGACAGCGGACATCGCTATTCCGGATGCGACTACCGCCCCGACCGAGGGCAGCATCCCGACGCCGCCAGAGGATCCCAACGCGCCACAGCAGCTCTCCAACTATATTGTTGGCACCAACGCCGACGGTAGTTCCGGTACGCTGAAAGCCAATAACCTGGTGATTGGCGACAACGTGAAGGTGGATACCGGCTTTACCAGCGGTACGGCGGATACCACCGTGGTGGTGGATAACGCCTTCACCGGCAGCAATATCCAGGGCGCGGACAACATCACTTCCACCAGCGTGGTGTGGAACGCCCAGGGTAGCCAGGATGCCGACGGCAACGTTGACGTCACCATGACCAAAAACGCCTATGCCGATGTGGCGACCGACAGCTCGGTAAGCGACGTGGCGCAGGCGCTGGACGCCGGTTACACCAACAACGAGCTGTACACCAGCCTTAATGTGGGGACTACCGCCGAGCTGAACAGCGCACTCAAGCAGGTGAACGGTGCTCAAGCCACCACGGTATTCCGTGAAGCGCGTGTACTCAGCAACCGCTTTACCATGCTGGCCGACGCCGCGCCGCAAATTAAAGATGGTCTGGCGTTCAACGTGGTGGCGAAAGGCGACCCACGTGCGGAGCTGGGCAACGACACCCAGTACGACATGCTGGCATTACGCCAGACGTTGGATCTCACCGCCAGCCAGAATCTGACGCTGGAGTACGGTATTGCGCGTCTGGATGGCGACGGTTCGAAAACTGCGGGCGATAACGGCCTGACAGGCGGCTACAGCCAGTTCTTTGGCCTGAAGCACAGCATGGCGTTTGATGAAGGTCTGGCGTGGAACAACAGCCTACGCTATGACGTGCATAACCTCGACAGCAGCCGTTCTGTTGCCTATGGCGATGTCAACAAAATTGCCGATTCCGACATGCGTCAGCAGTACCTTGAGTTTCGCAGTGAAGGGGCGAAAACTTTCACCATGATGGGCAATGCGCTGAAAGTCACGCCGTATGCCGGGGTGAAATTCCGTCACACCATGGAAGATGGCTACAAAGAGCGCAGCGCCGGAGATTTTAACCTGTCGATGAACTCTGGCAACGAAACGGCGGTAGACTCTATTGTCGGCCTGAAGCTGGATTACGCCGGGAAAGACGGCTGGAGCGCCACCGCTACCCTGGAAGGTGGCCCGAACCTGAGCTACAGCAAGAGCCAGCGTACAGCGTCATTACAGGGTGCGGCGGGTCAATCGTTCGGCGTGGATGACGGTCAAAAAGGCGGCGGCGTTAATGGTCTGGCAACCATCGGCGTGAAATACAGCAGCAATGATACCGCGCTACATCTGGATGCCTACCAGTGGAAGGAAGACGGTATCAGCGATAAAGGCTTTATGCTTAACGTTAAGAAAACATTTCGTTAAATAAACGACATTATATAACACTAATACAGGCCGCTTATTATTAAGCGGCCTTTTTAAATCATATCCCCTGGTAAAGATAAAGTCCTTATTTGGACTACCTGGATGATTCATTAATTGCTATCGTACTATACGCTAAATAGATCTTATATTTATTCCACCAGTAGTGCTCGTTTTATCAACAAGGATTTTGAAATGTTTAAATTTGTAAAAATTGCCGTTGTGGCAGGGGTTCTGGCGACGCTCACTGCTTGTACTGGTCATATCGAAAACAAAAAAAATAACTGCAGCTACGATTATTTGCTGCACCCTGCAATTTCTATTTCTAAAATTATTGGCGGTTGCGGCCCGGCTGCCGATCAATAATAGAAACGACTGCGCAGATACAAAAAAACCGGGATTTTCCCGGTTTTTTTACAGGTCTGATAAACGGTACGGCACAGGTGCCTTGTCCAACTTACGCTCGTTTGTAGGCCCGATAAGCCATCGCCATCGGGCAAGCAATTACCGTTACGGTTTCGCCACAAAGCCAATTGCTTCGTAAACGGCTTTCAGCGTTTCGGCCGCACGTGCGCTGGCTTTTTCCGCCCCGTCTTTCATCACCTTCTGCAAGAACGCTTCGTCGTTGCGGAAACGGTGATAGCGCTCCTGCAACTCAGACAGCATTCCGGAAACAGCCTCCGCCACTTCGCCTTTCAAATGGCCATACATTTTACCTTCAAACTGTTTTTCCAGTTCAGGAATGCTCTGACCGGTCACGGCGGAAAGAATATCCAGCAGGTTAGAGACACCCGCTTTTTCTTTCACATCATAACGCACTACCGGCGGCTCGTCGGAGTCAGTGACCGCACGTTTGATTTTCTTCACTACCGATTTCGGATCTTCCAGCAGGCCGATCACGTTATTACGGTTATCGTCCGATTTGGACATTTTCTTCGTCGGCTCCAGCAGCGACATCACGCGCGCGCCGGATTTTGGAATAAACGGTTCCGGTACTTTGAAAATATCGCCATACAGCCCATTAAAACGCTGGGCGATATCGCGGCTCAGTTCCAGATGCTGCTTCTGATCTTCGCCTACCGGCACCAGATTGGTTTGGTACAACAGGATGTCTGCCGCCATCAACACCGGGTAATCAAACAGGCCGGCGTTAATGTTTTCCGCATAGCGCGCAGATTTATCTTTAAACTGCGTCATACGGCTCAGCTCGCCGAAATAGGTATAGCAGTTCAGCGCCCAGCCAAGCTGCGCATGCTCCGGCACATGGGACTGAACGAAAATAGTGCTCTTTTCAGGATCAATACCACATGCCAGGTACAGCGCCAGCGTATCCAGCGTCGCTTTACGTAGCTGCTGCGCGTCCTGACGCACGGTAATAGCATGTTGGTCTACGATGCAGTAGATGCAATGATAGTCATCCTGCATGTTTACCCACTGACGCAATGCCCCCATATAGTTGCCAATGGTCAATTCACCTGAGGGCTGTGCGCCACTAAAAACGATGGGCTTAGTCATTTTTTATTTCCTGGTTATCGCTATGCGGAAGCCCAAGTGCGGGCAAAAGATCGTTAAAACTGTCATAAATGACGTCCGGCTCGCTAAGAGCGATCGCTTCGCCATAATTGTAGCCGTATGTCAGGCCAACCGAAGGGCAGCCCGCCGCTTTTGCAGCCTGAATATCATTACGCGAATCGCCGACAAAAAGCATCTGCTCCGGCATCATGCCCAGCCGGCTTGCCACCAGCAACAGCGGCTCCGGATGCGGCTTCTTATTTTGCACATCATCGCCGCCGATAACCACACTAAAGTATTTGGCGATATCAAGCGATTCCAGCAACGGCGCGACGAACGGCGTCGGCTTATTCGTCACCAGACCTAATGACAATCCGCTGGCGTTCAGCGCGCCCAGCGTGTCGGCGACATGCGGAAATAAAAAAGTGCCTTCTTCCGCCACTTCGCCATAATACCTGTCGAACAGTTTACGCAGAATGCGTACCTGTTCCTCGGCAGGAATATCTTCATCAACGGGCGGTTTCCCCATCGTCTTACGCAGCGTGGCGCGCTCCTCGCGAGCCCAGGTCAGCGCGCGTTCCATCAATACGTCTGCGCCGTTACCAATCCAGGTAATCACGCGCTCCTCGCCCGCGACCGGCAGTTCCAGCGCATACAGCGCCATATCCACCGCCGCGGCAAGACCCGGCGCGCTATCCACCAGCGTGCCGTCAAGATCAAAGGCGACGCCCCGAATATTCTGTAACTTATCCATGAGTTACCTTTGCCAGCTCACTGCGCATTTCATCAATTACTTTTTTGTAGTCGGGTTTATCGAAAATTGCCGACCCCGCAACAAACATGTCCGCACCTGCTGCGGCGATCTCGCCGATATTGTTCACCTTCACGCCGCCGTCCACTTCCAGGCGAATGTCGTAACCGGACGCATCAATGCGGCGACGCACTTCGCGCAGTTTATCCAGCGTCTGCGGAATAAAAGACTGGCCGCCGAAGCCTGGGTTCACGGACATCAGCAGGATCACATCCAGTTTGTCCATGACGTAATCGAGATAACTGAGCGGCGTTGCCGGGTTGAATACCAGCCCCGCTTTACAGCCGTGTTCTTTAATCAGCTGTAGCGTGCGGTCAACATGTTCGGAGGCTTCCGGGTGAAAGGTAATGATGCTCGCGCCAGCGGCGGCAAAGTCGGGCACGATACGGTCGACTGGCTTGACCATCAGGTGGACATCAATAGGCGCGGTAATACCGTACTGACGCAGGGATTTCAGCACCATCGGGCCGATAGTCAGGTTCGGCACATAGTGATTATCCATGACGTCAAAGTGTACAACATCAGCACCGGCAGCCAGCGCTTTGGCGGTGTCTTCACCCAGGCGAGCAAAATCAGCCGACAGAATTGAGGGGGCAATCAAATACTGTTTCATCCGCTTCTCCTTGAGAATTATTTTCTTGCAGGCGTTGCGACTCCTGGTTGGTACAGAGCCAGCAGTTCGTCCACCTTTTTACGTGTGCCGCCGTTGCTGCTTATACTGCGTCTAACTTTGACGACATGCAATTTTGCGAGTTGATACCACTCGCGTGTGAGCGCCGTATCATGGTTGGAAATGAGCACCGGTATCCGGTTACTGACCAGATTCTCAGCGATTTCCGCCAGATGCGCTTGTTGCGTCAGGCTAAAACTATTGGTGTGATACGCTGTGAAGTTAGCCGTGGCGGACAACGGCGCATAAGGCGGATCGCAATAGACCACCGACGACTTGTCCGCACGCGCCATACTGTCTGCGTATGACTCACAGTAAAAGAACGCATTCTGCGCTTTTTCTGCAAAGTGGTACAACTCCGCTTCCGGGAAGTAAGGTCTTTTATAACGACCAAACGGTACATTAAATTCCCCGCGTAAGTTATAGCGACAGAGTCCGTTATAACCGTAGCGGTTCAGATATAAAAACAGTACCGCCCGACGAAAGGGGTCCTGGCAGGTGTTGAACTCCTCACGGAGTTGGTAATAGACCTCAGCCTGGTTAGTTTCAGGCATAAACAGCTCGCGCGAAGCCTGTACGTACTCGTCAGTACGTAACTTCACGATGTTATAGAGGCTAATAAGGTCGCTGTTGATATCGGCGAGGATATAACGAGAAAAGTCGGTGTTAAGAAACACCGATCCGGCACCCACAAAAGGTTCGACAAGGCACTCGCCTTTTGGCAAATGTCGTTTGATATCATCAAGCAGAGGGTATTTTCCCCCTGCCCACTTCAAAAAAGCGCGATTTTTTTTCATGCTGACTAACTAATTACACCTTCTCCGGCTGTGGAGAAAGCTCCGACAGCATCCTGCGCTTTAGGCTGTGCCGCGTTGCTTTACGGCGCATTTGACGGTAGCAAATGCGCCCCTCGCGCCTGTCCTGAACAAAAATAGCTGTCAGCGACACTCACAGGCAATTGCAGGACACAGCCTGGATTATTTCAGATCGGCCTGAACCTGATGCAACGGTTTTGCCCACGGGTTTTTCGCCTGCACATCGGCAGGTAAGGTGGACACCGCACGTTTAGCATCTTCTTTCGAAGCATACATCCCCGTTACCAGCACATACCACGGTTGTCCATTACGCGTCGTCTCGTATACCACATAATTTTTCAGGTTCTCTTTCTTCGCCCAACCGTTCAGGTTGTCGTAATTTGAAGAACTACTGAGCTGCAATGTGTAGTGGCTGGATGGCGCGCTCTTTAATGCGCCAACGTTGCCGGCGCTTTTCCCGCCGCCTGCGACAGGCGTCGTGGTGGTCGCTTTCGGCGTCGCGGCCGGCGCTGCCGGTTCCGTGCGTTTCACTGGCGCGACCGGTTTCTTCGGTTCCGCAGTCGTGGTTTTCGCCGTGGTCTGCGGTTTCTTAGGTTTAATGACGGCCTGTTTACGTTCCGGACGCGTGGTATGACGCTCAGTAGGTTCGCTAACCGCCGCCTGACGCGTCGTGCTGCCATTGCGAACTGGCGCGACGGTTGCAGGCTCTGTCGGCAACGTAGAGTTCACCGCAACATTGTTCATCTGCTCTGGATTCTGCGTCAGCGCATTATTCAGATCGCCCTGCACTTCCACGCGCTGCTGACCGTCAGCGACCACAGGCGACTGTCCCTGCGTCGGCGTTGAAGAAATCGGCGGCAACGAAATATCCTGCGACGTATTGCCCGCGGTTTGTTCTGCGGAGGTGGCGCCCGGCGCAGGCTGGGTCGCATTCGCCTGGTCGGCGGCGTTACCGGAAAGATCGATACTCTTTTCGCCAGAGGCCGACGGCTCGCTGGAAGACGTTGAGGGGGCTTTCAGCGCGGAGCCGATACCGATAATCAACAGCAGCAGCACCAGTACGCCAACGCCCATCATCATGTACTGACGAGAGGCTGGCTTATGGGCCGCTTTTTTACGCTTACGTGGGCGGCGTTCAACACGCTCTTCGTCCACCGTATCGTCTTCATCGGATTCGTACTCTTCTTCAACTTCAGGTTCTTCACTACGCGCTTTACGCGTACGCGTCGGACGGCGATCGTCGGCATCCAGATCAACGTCATCAAAGTTGATCTGCGGTTCACTATCGCGTTCTGAAGATTGACGAGAACGACCAGTACGACGATCGCTGGGATCGGGTTTCAGCTCGTCTTCTGGTTTGAATTCATCCATTTAACACCCCACTCAAAGGTTAATGCTTACGACATTGCACATAACCTGAAGCTAAAAGACTGACAGCTACGCAATATCAGTCTGACCTTTCTTGTTGTTACGCCTGCTGACAGTCAGCAATCGCGCTAAGAACGACTTCGTGCGACACTCCGCCGCGCACTTCACTTTTCCCTATGGCCAGCGGAAGCACTAAACGCAGCTCCCCCGCTAACACTTTTTTATCTCGCAGCATGTGCGGCAAATAGTCCTGCGCGGACATCTCGCAAGGGCCATTGACTGGCAACCCGGCCCGTTCGAGTAGCGCGATGATGCGCTGCGTATCAGCAGAACTGAACTGCCCCAAACGCTCGGATGCGCGCGCAGCCATCACTATACCTGCGGCAACGGCTTCACCATGTAACCAATTGCCATATCCCATTTCCGCTTCAATGGCGTGGCCAAAGGTATGTCCAAGATTCAGTAAAGCACGTAAGCCCGCTTCACGCTCGTCGGCGGCAACAACTTCGGCTTTCAGCTCGCAACAACGGCGAATACAGTACGCCATCGCCGGGCCGTCCAGACGCAATAGCGCATCCAGATTACCCTCAAGCCAGGTGAAGAAGTCTGCGTCGAGTATAATGCCGTATTTGATCACCTCTGCCAGCCCCGATGCCAGTTCGCGTGCGGGAAGCGTTTTCAGGCAATCAAGATCGACAACCACAGAAGCGGGTTGGTAAAACGCGCCAATCATGTTTTTGCCAAGGGGATGGTTGACGGCGGTTTTCCCGCCCACGGAAGAATCAACCTGCGACAGTAAGGTAGTTGGTACCTGGATGAAACGTACGCCTCGCTGGTAGCTGGCCGCCGCAAAACCGGTGAGATCGCCAATCACGCCGCCGCCAAGCGCGACCAGAGTGGTATCACGACCATGCGGTTTTTTCAGTAACGCCGTAAACACCGTATCCAGCACCGTCAGGCTCTTATACTGCTCGCCGTCAGGAAGAATCACGCTGTCTACGTTAACGCCCGCCCGTTCGAGTACGCCGCGAACCTTGTCCAGATAAAGCGGCGCCAGGGTTTCGTTGGTCACTAACATGACCTGATCGCCTGATTTCAGCGGCAAGAATGAAGCTGGTTCGTTAAACAAACCAGCCGCGATGGTGATCGGGTAACTACGTTCCCCGAGAGTGACTGTAATCCTCTCCATGACGCGACATCCACCTTAGTTACTTGTGCCCGCTTACCCAGCGTATTCTGCTTGAATTAGTTGCTTTCCAGCATATGAATAATCTGGTTTGCCACAACCTTAGCGCTTTGATCGTCGGTGCGAATGGTGACGTCGGCAATCTCTTCGTACAGCGGATTGCGTTCGTTAGCCAGCGCTTCCAGAACTTCGCGAGGCGGTGCTTCAACCTGCAACAGCGGGCGTTTTTTATCACGCTGCGTGCGCGCCAGTTGTTTTTCGATGGTCGTTTCAAGGTAGACCACGACGCCACGCGCGGAGAGACGGTTACGCGTTTCACGCGATTTTACAGAGCCACCGCCGGTTGCCAGCACAATACCCTGTTTTTCCGTCAATTCGTTGATAACTTTTTCTTCACGATTACGGAAGCCGTCTTCACCTTCAACATCGAAGACCCAGCCCACATCAGCTCCGGTTCGTTTCTCAATCTCTTGATCAGAATCGTAAAATTCCATATTGAGTTGTTGAGCTAACTGGCGCCCAATAGTGCTTTTTCCGGCACCCATAGGCCCAACCAGAAAGATATTGCGTTTCTCTGCCATTTTTTCGGTACTACTAAGACTATTCGTTAATGGTAAACCCGCTTCACAGACACCCAGCGCAGCAGGACATGAACTGAAACCTCATAAGATATTGCGAGAGTCAGACTGAAAATTATCTCAATACTCAAGCGGGTTTGGCAACTGAATAAATCACCAAGCCTGATTGTTGCAAAACCCGAGTTAGCGTTGCCGAATGGCGACCAGAACAACATATCCGGCCTACAAATTGCTCTACTTTCAAACAATTGCGCGCAATCCGCAGAACCAATACGTCTGCATCAGCGGACATTCAGCCGTTTATCATCGGTCTTATGCACACCTTCGGCAAGGCAAAGCGCATTAATCAATGCGTAAGCAACGAAAAGCACGACTCTCAAATCGGTACTCCTTGTATGCTAAATACATCCGCACGTCAAATCCCGCAGATGCGTTCAGTGCAAAAACAGCGCTTTTTTATGCATAAATTATTCTGTCGCCACCAGTCTGGGGGTGATAAACACCACTAATTCGCGTCGCTCGTCCTCTTTACCGTCATGGCGGAAGAGCTGACCAAGCCAGGGAATATCCCCCAACAGCGGCACGCTATCGCTACCCGATTTATTTTTTCGCGAAAAAATACCGCCCAGCGCCAGCGTCTCGCCGCTTTTTACCTCTACCTGCGTTTCAATTTCCTGTTTATCTATCGCCAGCACTTCGCCGTCAGCCTGTTGTAGTACCTGACCGGGGACATTCTGGCTGATATGTAACTTCAGGCGGATGCGCCCTTTTTGCAAAACGGTGGGCGTCACCTCCATTCCCAGCACCGCTTCTTTAAATTCCACGGAGGTCGCGCCGCTTTCGCCGCTGGAAACCTGATAAGGAATTTCGCTGCCTTGCTTGATACTGGCTGGCTGCAGATGGGAAGCCAGCAGCCGGGGGCTGGCGATAATATCCAACTGCTGCTTTTGCTCCAGCGCTGACAGCTCCAGATCCAGCAAGCGTCCGTTAATGCGCCCGATGTTAAACCCGACGCGTGAGGTGGCGGCGGCGACGGATAAATCACTGGAAAGCGTCGCCACGTCACCCACCGCGCCCGCTTGCGTCGCGTCAGCCAGAGTCCACTTTACGCCCAGTTCCCGTAGACTCTTTTCGTTAATGGTGACGATATGCGCCGCCAGCTCCACCTGCGCCACCGGCAGATCCATTTGCGATACCCATTTTTCCAGCTCCGCCAGGGCCGCGCGGTTATCGCGCAACAGCAGGCGGTTGGTGCGCTTATCTACCATGATGGTTCCCTTCGCGCTCAGGAGTTTCTCGCCCGCTTTCGCCAGTTCGCCGGCATCGGCGTATTGCAGGTTAATGCTGCGATTTTCCAGCGGTAAATTAGCCTGAAGCCTTAACCGCTCGGCATCCTGCTGCGCACTGTGCTCTTTCTGCCAGGCCTGTGAATGAACATGGAGAATATTCCCCTCCTGACGCAGCACCAGCCCCGCGCTATTGACCACCGTCTGAAGCGCCTGTTTCCACGGCACATCCGTCAGATGTAGCGATAATGTCCCGCTGACGTCCGGCGACACCACCAGATTCTGCCGCTCCTGTTCGGCTAAAGCCTGCAAAACCTGCACCACAGGGACGTCATCAACCACCAGCGTCACTTTCGCCGCTTTTCCCGCCTGCGCGGCGGGCATCAAGGCTATCAGTATTATGGCTATCCATCGCTTCATTGTCCGCTCCCTGACGTAACCACCGCCACTGCGGCGGCGCACAATTTTTACCGGTCGTTAACGTTAAGGCTTCCGCCGTCAGGCGGACAATCGTCCAACCGTTTTCCAGCATCTGCCCTTCTTCCACTCGCCGCCATTTTTGCTGGCTGTCTTTAAGAATGCCTGTCCATCGCTCGCCTTTACGCACCGCGCCCTGATATCGCCACTGCGAGAGTTCGGCTATCCGGCAGCGATCTTCCGGCGGGCGGAAGGGATCGCGCATTCCCGTCAACGTCAGCAAACAAAAACAGAGCAATACACCGCGGCTAACCTTCATTCGCCAGTCGCTCCAGTTGCAGCGTCATCAATAATTCCGCCCCCTCTTTACGCAATGAAAACCGACTTACGCTCATCTCGCTTTCGGCCAACCGGACAAACAGCGACGGCACCGCATCCCAGGACGTTTTCAGCGCCATTTCTCCCCCCTGCGCCGATGGCTGCCAGTGCAGCAAACGCAGGGGAGGCGCCTGGAAATCTAACGGCGAAAAAGGACGCGGATTTTCAACGGTGCGCCCGAAAAGCGGTTCAGCCGCGACGCTCAGACGGCGCAGATGACGCCACTGTTGCCGGGCGGCCTCGCGCTGCTGGCTTAACCGCATTTGTTGCGTATCCAGCGTTTTCCAGCCGGGATAGCCCACAGATAACGCAACCGTCAGCGTCAGGCACAGCACGCCTGCACACCAACAAAAAACCCGACCACGGCGCGACATCCCGTACCAGATATCAAAGAGCGCGTTCACGGGCGGCGCTCCTCGTTAACTGATAATGGAACTGCCAGCGCCCTTGCGCATCCTGCCGCGTGGCGCCCGTGCGGTTTAGCGGAAAACTGACATAGTGACGAAGCGATGTCTCAAGCGTGAGCAGGGCGTCAAACGTTCTCGCCAGCCCTTCCAGCTCTAGCGTCTCTTGCTGATAATTGAGGCTTGTCAGCCATGCCTGCTCTGGCAACAGGTTGACAAGGTCAGTTAAGATAGATTGCCAGGCTTGCGTCAGTTCACGCTGCGCCTGACGTTGTAATCGCGCCTGTTGCTGTCGCTGACGCTGCTGCAACTGCGGTATGTTCGCCGCAAGCGCCGTCGTGTGTCCGTTTTCCGCCGTCAGTAGCAGCTCGTTAATCCTCCCCTCCTGCCAAAAAACCAACCGGGCGATCGTCGCGAGGCTTGCTATCAGCAGCAGGGACGCGCCCCATACCACGCACCACAGCCGCAGACGCGCTACGTAATGTTGGCGCCGCCAGGGGAGCAAATTGACAGAATGCGCCATCAGCGTATCTCCCCTATGGCTAACCCCAGCGCAATCGCAAAGCGATAACCGTCCGGCGGAACCGGCGGTTGGCGGACGGTTACGGCGCGCCAGGGGTCGAATTCGCCTTCGGCGCATAATGAAATATGTTCCGGCACGACGGATAATGTTGCGGCAAGGTCATGCAGCGTCATCGCCTCTCGCGCCGATTTACGCCCCCACGCATAGTGCGTCGCCCACAGCCACTGGCTCTCATCGCGCCAGACCAGACATTGCCGCCCCGAAGGTATAAACGGCAGCAAGCGCTGTAGCGCGCAGGCATCGGGCGTTACAGCAGCGATGCGCACATTGAGCGTTTGCGCCAGCGTTAACAGCTCTGAAATTTCTTTGCTTTGCACGGCGGTAACGTTGAACGCGGGGCTTAGCGCATCGTCCTGAAAGTCGAAACGCAATAAGTCCGGATCCATATCCAGCTCACGCGCCATCGTTTGTGAAAGCCATGCGACTTGCTCACGTTCCCGCAGACGCATCGGCGGATGTGGAAAAGCGCGTTGCAATGTCCGATTTGCGGGAAAAGAGAGATAAATACGGTGACGTAGCGGCAGCTCGCGGCTCCAGGGTCGCAGTACGTGAGCCAGCGATTGCGGGTCAGGAATCGTACCCTCTGCCGTGGAGGCGTTCATTAGCGGCAGTCGCCACCAACGTTGCAGGGACCAGCCCGATGCGCCGCGAATAACGGCGATGGCCAGCGCTTCATGCTGCTGAATATGCAATCCTATTTGCCAGGTTTTAAAAGCCATAACGGTCGATCTCCTTATCACCCGTCGCGTTAACGGGTATATCAATGCGTCTGGCTTGCCTTTATACTACCGCGCGTTTGTTTATAAACTGCCCAAATGACACTAAATGGGAAATCTCCAGTGAAGTTCGTAAAGTATTTATTGATCCTTGCAGTATGTTGCATCCTGCTGGGAGCAGGCTCGATTTATGGCCTTTATCGCTATATTGAGCCGCAGCTACCTGACGTCGCGACATTGAAAGATGTGCGTTTGCAAATTCCGATGCAGGTTTACAGCGCGGATGGCGAACTTATCGCGCAATATGGCGAAAAACGCCGTATTCCCGTTACGCTCGATCAAATTCCGCCGGAAATGATCAACGCCTTTATCGCCACCGAAGATAGCCGCTTTTATGAGCATCACGGCATTGACCCGGTAGGTATTTTCCGTGCGGCCAGCGTCGCGCTCTTCTCCGGTCACGCATCGCAGGGAGCAAGTACCATTACCCAGCAACTGGCGCGAAACTTCTTCCTTAGCCCCGAACGCACGCTAATGCGCAAGATCAAGGAAGCGTTTCTGGCGATTCGTATTGAGCAGTTGCTGAATAAAAATGAGATCCTCGAACTCTATCTGAACAAGATCTATCTCGGCTACCGCGCCTATGGCGTTGGCGCGGCGGCACAGGTCTACTTTGGTAAGACGGTCGACCAGCTTAGTTTAAGCGAAATGGCGGTTATCGCCGGGCTACCTAAAGCGCCTTCTACCTTTAACCCGCTCTACTCGATGGATCGGGCGATAGCGCGCCGTAACGTAGTGCTCTCGCGAATGTTAAGCGAGGGATATATCACTCAGGCGCAGTACGATCAGGCCCGTAGCGAACCTATCGACGCAAATTATCACGCGCCGGAAATCGCCTTCTCCGCACCTTATCTGTCGGAAATGGTGCGCCAGGAAATGTATAACCGTTATGGCGAAAGCGCTTACGAAGATGGTTATCGTATTTACACGACCATCACCCGCAAAGTGCAGCAGGCCGCGCAACAGGCGGTGCGTAATAACGTGCTGGACTATGACATGCGCCACGGTTATCGCGGCCCGGCGAATGTGCTATGGAAAGTGGGCGAAACAGCGTGGGACAGTAAAAAAATTACCGATACGTTGAAAGCGTTGCCGACCTACGGACCGCTGCTTCCCGCCGTGGTCACCAGCGCTAATCCGCAAGAGGCGACCGCTGCGCTTGCCGACGGTACGTCCGTTTCGCTACATATGGAAGGAATGCGTTGGGCGCGACCTTACCGCTCGGATACACAGCAGGGGCCGACGCCGCGTAAAGTTACCGATGTCGTCCAGACAGGTCAGCAAATCTGGGTTCGTCAGGTGGATAACGACTGGTGGCTGGCGCAGGTACCGGAAGTGAACTCCGCGCTGGTTTCGCTTAACCCGCAAACTGGCGCGGTACTGGCGCTGGTCGGCGGTTTCGATTTTAATCAGAGTAAATTTAACCGCGCGACGCAAGCTTTGCGTCAGGTGGGGTCGAACATCAAACCGTTCCTCTACACCGCCGCAATGGATAAAGGCCTGACGCTCGCCAGTATGCTCAACGATGTGCCGATTTCCCGCTGGGACGCCGGGGCAGGTTCAGACTGGCGTCCGAAAAACTCTCCGCCGCAGTACGCCGGACCGATTCGTTTACGCCAGGGGCTGGGGCAGTCGAAAAACGTGGTGATGGTACGCGCCATGCGCGCCATGGGCGTCGACTATGCGGCGGAGTATCTGCAACGCTTCGGCTTCCCGGCGCAGAATATCGTGCATACCGAATCGCTGGCGCTGGGCTCCGCCTCCTTCACGCCGATGCAGGTTGCGCGCGGTTATGCGGTGATGGCGAACGGCGGTTTCCTGATCGACCCGTATTTCATCAGCAAGATTGAGAACGATCAGGGCGGCGTGATCTTCGAAGCGAAACCGAAAATCGCCTGCCCGGAGTGCGATATCCCGGTCATTTACGGCAATACGCAGAAATCCGACGTGCTGGAAAACACCAATGTGGAAGAGGTCGCGGTTTCGCAAGAGCAGCAAAACAGCGCCGTACCGATGCCTGAGCTGGAACAGGCAAACCAGGCGCTGGTCGCGCAAAACGGCACGCAGGAGTACGCGCCGCATGTGATCAATACGCCGCTGGCGTTTCTGATTAAAAGCGCGCTGAACACCAATATCTTCGGCGAACCCGGCTGGATGGGTACCGGCTGGCGTGCGGCGCGCGATTTTAAACGTCGCGATATCGGCGGCAAAACCGGTACGACCAACAGCTCGAAAGACGCATGGTTCTCTGGCTATGGTCCTGGCGTCGTCACTTCCGTATGGATCGGCTTTGACGATCACCGCCGTGATTTAGGCCGCACCACCGCTTCCGGCGCGATCAAAGATCAAATCTCCGGCTATGAGGGCGGCGCGAAGAGCGCGCAACCTGCATGGGACGCCTATATGAAAGCCGTGCTGGAAGGCGTGCCGGAACAGCCGCTAACGCCGCCGCCGGGCATCGTCACGGTGAATATCGACCGCAGTACCGGACAACTGGCGAGCGGCGGTAATAGCCGTGAAGAGTATTTCATCGAAGGCACGCAGCCGACACAACAGGCGGTACACGAGGTGGGAACTACCATTATTGATAATGGTGAAACACACGAACTGTTCTGATCAAAAAAGGCGCTCCGGCGCCTTTTTTATTGTGTTTAGCGGATGACGGCGAACGGGGAGACAAACTTTCCGTTGGCTTGATCAACGCCGCGCCATCAGGCAATTCGGCCCTGCGCTTTCAACCACTCGCGTACCAGAAACAGCGCGCTGACGTTGCGGGCCTCGTTAAAATCGGGGTCTTCCAGCAGATCCATTAAATGCGCCAGCGGCCAGCGTACCTGCGGCAATGGCTCAGGCTCGTCGCCTTCCAGCGACTCCGGATAGAGATCTTCCGCCACCACGATATTCATTTTGCTGGAAAAATAAGAGGGCGCCATGCTGAGTTTTTTTAAGAAGGTCAGGTTATGCGCGCCAAACCCGACCTCTTCTTTGAGCTCCCGGTTCGCCGCTTCAAAAACGGTCTCGCCCGGGTCGATCAATCCTTTCGAGAAGCCCAGCTCATAGGATTCGGTTCCCACCGCATACTCACGAATAAGAATCAGATGCTCATCAACGATCGGCACAATCATTACCGCCTCACGGGTTGATGGTCGCATACGTTCATACACGCGACGCACGCCGTTGCTGAACTCCAGATCCACGCTTTCTACGTTAAACAGTCGGGATTGTGCGACGGTTTCCACTTTCAGAATGGTGGGTTTTTGTAATGATTTGCTCATTGTGAGAATCTTTGCAGTGTAATCTGTGGTCATTGTGCGACATACCGCACGGTTTCGGCAATGCGAATTGCCGTTTATTTACATTTATGTAACGTAATAAAAATTAATTCTTATTTCAAATTAAAAGTCAATAGGTTGAAATAACTCCAGGAATTTGCTGATATTCCGTTTTTGGTGGTATTGCTATGATTTGCCTTCACTGGGATGCGCTTTACAATGCTCAAGTTCAACTCCACGCTTGCCGATAGCCAACCACAGAAAAATGTTTATTGGACAGGGTGCGACTGACCACGCCTGACAGACTTAGTAAGATGGGGAAAGCATGAGCACCATTCTGATTTTTATAGCTGCTTTGCTGGCCTGCTCTCTACTGGCAATATGGCGGTTCCGGGTAAAGTCCAGACGAGGGAGTTTACCGTGGATCAGCGCCTTTCAGGACGCGCAAACGCGTAAACTGTTGCCCGAAGAGCGCAGCGCGGTAGAAAACTATCTCGATAACCTTAGCCAGATCCAGCAAGTTCCGGGGCCGACAGGCGCCAGTGCTGCGCCCATCTCGCTGACGCTGAACGCGGAAAGCAACAGTGTCGTGATACTGACCCACTCCATCACCCGCTACGGCATTACCACTGACGATCCTAATAAATGGCGCTACTACCTCGACTCCGTCGAAGTCCATCTGCCGCCTTTCTGGGAACAGTACATCAATGATGAAAACAACGTTGAGCTGATCCTCACGGATACGCTGCCGCTGGTGATCTCTTTAAACGGCCATACGCTGCAAGAGTATATGCAGGAGTCGCGCGGCTACGCGCTACAGAATACCGCCTCTACGCAGGCGTCGATTCGCGGCGAAGAGAGCGAGCAGATTGAGCTGTTGAATATCCGTCAGGAGACCCACGAAGAATATGCGCTCAGCCGCCCGGCTGGCTTGCGCGAAGCGTTGTTAATCGTCGCCTCCTTTTTGTTATTCTTTTTCTGTCTGATAACGCCAGACGTTTTTGTACCGTGGATGATAGGCGGCGCTATCCTGCTGCTGGCAGCCGGACTTTGGGGGCTTTTTGCGCCGCCGTCGAAAAGCGCGCTGCGGGAAATTCACTGTCTGCGGGGAACGCCCCGCCGCTGGGGACTGTTTGGGGAGAATAATCAGGAGCAGATTAACAATATCTCCCTGGGCATCATCGACCTTATTTACCCTGCCCACTGGCAACCTTACATTACGCAGGATCTTGGGCAACAAACGGATATTGATATTTACCTTGATCGCCATGTCGCGCGCCAGGGCCGGTTTTTATCCCTGCATGATGAAGTGAAAAACTTTCCCTTGCAGCACTGGTTACGCAGCACTGTTATTGCTATCGGTTCGCTGCTGGTGTTGTTTATGCTGCTGTTCTGGATCCCGTTGGATATGCCAATCAAGTTCACGCTATCGTGGATGAAAGGCGCGCAAACCATTGAAGCGACAACGGTAAAACAGCTTGAAAAGGCTGGCGTACGGGTGGGCGATACGCTGCACCTGAGCGGTAAAGGAATGTGTAATATTCATTCCGGGGCGACCTGGAGCGGCCAGTCTAACTCCCCGTTTATGCCGTTCGATTGCTCGCAAATCATCTGGAATGACGCGCCTGCGCTACCGCTGCCGGAATCAGATCTGGTGAATAAAGCGATGGCGCTAAGCCAGGCGGTAAATCGTCAGCTCCATCCAAAACCCGAAGACGACTCGCGCGTCAGCGCATCTTTACGCTCCGCGATCCAAAAATCGGGCATGGTATTATTAGATGACTTTGGCGATATTGTTCTGAAAACCGCTGATTTGTGCGCGGCGGAAGACGAGTGCGTGCGTCTGAAAAATGCGCTGGTTAATCTCGGTAACAGTAAGGACTGGAACGCGCTGGTGAAACGCGCGAACGCTGGCAAACTGGACGGCGTCAACGTGCTGCTACGCCCCGTAAGCGCAGAGTCGCTGGAAAATCTGGTCACGACCTCAACGGCGCCGTTTATTTCTCGCGAGACCGCGCGTGCCGCCCAGTCGCTGAATAGCCCCGCTCCCGGCGGATTCCTGATCGCCAGCGATGAAGGCAGCGAACTGGTTGATCAGGCCTGGCCGTCAACGCCGCTGTATGACTATCCCGCGCAGGAACAGTGGAGCGCCTTCCAGCGTCTGGCGCAAACGCTCATGCAGACGCCATTTAGCGCCGAGGGCATTGTCACCAGCGTGTATACCGATGCCAACGGCACGCAGCATATCAGCCTGCATCGTATCCCCGATAAATCCGGCTGGTGGCGTTACCTCGGCACCACGCTGCTGATGCTGGCAATGATAGTGAGCGCGGTCTACAACGGCATTCAGGCGTTCAGGCGTTATCAACGCCACCGTACCCGTATGGCGGACATCCAGGAATACTATGAAAGCTGCCTCAATCCCAAGTTAACCGTCTCTCCGGAAAATCTCATCTGATAGCGCCGCCGTGCGACAGGGTATGCTACCCTGTCGCGCAAATTGCGTTACCCTGGAGTTCCCCATGCATATTGATATTGACTGGCAAAACGTGGATACCGTTTTGCTGGATATGGACGGCACGCTGCTCGATCTCGCGTTCGATAACTATTTCTGGCAAAAGCTGGTACCGGAAACCTACGGCGCGCAGCAGGGTATTTCGCCGCAGGACGCGCAGGAATATATTCGCCAGCAGTATCATGCCGTACAGCATACGCTAAACTGGTACTGTCTGGATTACTGGAGCGAGCGTCTGGGTCTGGATATTTGCGCCATGACGACGGCGCAAGGGCCGCGCGCCGTTTTGCGCGACGATACCGTACCGTTTCTGAATGCGTTAAAAGCCAGCGGAAAACGTCGGATTCTGCTCACCAATGCGCATCCACATAACCTGGCGGTGAAGCTGGAGCATACCGGTCTGGCCTCACACCTTGATTTATTACTTTCCACCCACACATTTGGTTATCCCAAAGAGGATCAGCGGTTATGGCGCGCTGTCGCTGAGGAAACGGGAATAAGCGCAGAGAAAACGCTGTTTATCGATGACAGCGAACCGATTCTCGACGCCGCCGCCCGGTTTGGTATTCACTACTGTCTTGGCGTGACGAATCCTGATTCCGGTCTGGCGGAAAAGCACTATACGCGCCATCCGTCCCTGAACGACTACCGCCGTCTGATCCCCTCACTGATGTGAAGGAGACGCCATGAAAGAAAAGTCCTCCGTTGAGGTCAGACTGGATAAATGGCTGTGGGCCGCGCGTTTTTATAAAACCCGCGCACTGGCCCGCGAGATGATTGAAGGCGGTAAGGTGCATTACAACGGCCAGCGCAGTAAGCCGAGCAAAATCGTCGAGCTGAACGCAACCCTTACCCTGCGTCAGGGAAATGACGAACGGACGGTGATCGTTAAAGCCATCACCGAACAGCGCCGTCCGGCCAGCGAAGCCGTCGCTCTGTATGAAGAGACGGCGGAAAGCGTGGAAAAACGCGAAAAAATGGCGCAGGCGCGCAAGCTTAACTCCCTGACCATGCCGCATCCGGACAGGCGACCGGACAAGAAAGAGCGCCGCGACCTGTTACGATTTAAACACGGCGACAGCGAATAACTGTCACCCGCAAGAGAGATGATTATGCCGCAACATGACCAATTACATCGTTATCTGTTTGAAAACTTTGCCGTTCGCGGCGAGCTGGTGACCGTTTCGGAAACCTTGCAACAGATCCTCGACAATCATACCTACCCGCAGCCGGTGAAAACCGTACTGGCCGAACTGCTGGTCGCCACTAGCCTGCTGACCGCAACGCTGAAGTTTGCCGGTGACATTACGGTACAGCTCCAGGGCGACGGGCCGTTAAGCCTGGCGGTAATCAATGGCAATAATCAGCAGCAGATGCGCGGCGTGGCTCGCGTTCAGGGCGACATCCCTGACAATGCGGATCTCAAAACGCTGGTTGGCAACGGCTATCTGGTGATCACCATTACGCCGGAAGAGGGTGAACGCTATCAGGGCGTGGTGGGTCTGGAAGGCGATACTCTGGCGGCGTGCCTGGAAGATTACTTCCTGCGCTCCGAACAGTTGCCGACGCGCCTGTTTATCCGTACCGGCGATGTCGACGGTAAACCGGCAGCAGGTGGAATGTTGCTCCAGGTGATGCCGGCACAGAACGCGCAGGCGGAGGATTTCGACCATCTGGCTATGTTGACGGAAACCATTAAAAGCGAAGAGCTGCTGACGTTACCGGCAAATGACGTGCTGTGGCGTTTGTATCACGAAGAAGAAGTCACACTCTACGATCCGCAAGATGTTGAATTCAAATGCACCTGTTCACGCGAACGTTGCGCGGGCGCGCTGAAAACATTGCCGGATGAAGAAGTGGACAGCATTCTGGCGGAAGAAGGTGAAATCGATATGCACTGCGATTACTGCGGCAATCATTACCTGTTCAATGCGATGGATATCGCGGAGATCCGTAACAACGCCTCTCCTGCCGATCCACAGGTTCATTAATCGCCTCGTAGTCGGCAACGTCATTGCCTGATGGCGCTGCGCTTATCTGGCCTACAGCATCCCGCTCCGTAGGCCGGATAAGGCATTTATGCCGCCATCCGGCAAAAAGCTTACTCGTTGTAGTAATCCACATCCAACCGCTGACCATCAACAATGATATCGCGCCAGGCTTTGGGGGCTGAGTCTAACTGATGCCCGGCAATCGCGTGCAACAGTTGCGTCTTAGAAAACCCGTCCGGCAGTCGGGCGAACGCTTTCTGCGTCCATTTCCCCTCTTTTAAGCCGTAGACCTGGCTCTCGGCAACAATAAAGTTATACAGCACCTGCTCAGGCTGACCGTCGCCGTTAAGATCCTGACTCACCAGCACGCAGGCATCCGGTTCAAGGCAGGAATCGTCCGAATAACTCTGCTCTTTGACAAACGCCCAAAATGCGGCATCCGGCTTCTGGCTACCGGGCGCAATCATCACCACCCGCGCTAAATCGTCCGCCGTCGGAGAGACCTTATTTCTCTGCAAAAACGTCATCAGTTTACGATTGCGCTTTCTGTTCTGCGTAAACGCCTCGTCATCCCGCAACGATTTCAGCGCTTCCTGGCCAGGTTTGCCGCTGTGATCCAGCATATACAGGCTGATCTGATCCGCAGTAATTTTACCACTATGGTAACGCGCCATATGGCTGTTGACGCTAATACGCCAGACATCAAGTACAGGCGAGGCCAGCAACAGCAATATCACCAGCGTCAGCAAAGAGACGCTCAGTATCACCTTGCCTTGCCACTCACCAGGGTCGCGTCCGCGGCGTAACAGACCGATCAGATAACCGAAAGACCATACCAGCAAGACAGACGCCGTCAGCGCGCCATACAGACGATCCGGCGTCCAGCCGTATTGCTGAATGCGTACCCATAACGCCCAGCCCGCCAGCAGCATATATATCGGGGCAACGCACAGCGAGGCGCTAATCATGCCGCGTAGTACGCGCGGATAGGGTAATACGCGCTTTTGCGGTTCATTGACAATCGCCACGAGGAGCAGCAGCATCAGCGTCAGCGTGGATAGCAGCCCCGCAGCGGAAACACGCGCAGAAATCGCCTCCAGTCCGGTAAAGGGTAACGTCACAATAAACAGCAATGCCAGCAGCGACACCACCGGCAGTAAACCTGTCGCGATCAGCGTCAGCAGCTTTTGCACCGCCGCCACAAGGCGCGACTGCGTGCGGGCGAGAATGACCGCCAGCGCCGTAATCAGGCCGATGGTCACATAAATAAAGGCTTCAGTTTCAAAGAAAAGGGTGCTGAAAAAGCGGATGCCCACCAGCCTGAATAGCGCGCTCCAGAGCAGAAGCACCAGCCAGAACAGTCCGTTGGCGACCAGGACGATAAACAATGTCAGTACGTTATGCCATAACCGCAGATAAAACTGGGGATAACGCGCCGAACCGGTTTGCGAATGTAACTGATATTGCATCCAGGGTAAGACCAGCATCGCCATCAACACAAGCCGGAGACCATACAGCCAGAGGAGCTCGGCTAGGCGCCATTTCTCCACCGTCTCAACCTGCCATTTCAGCCAGCCGCTCATTGCCAGCACGACCACAAAGGTCAGCCCCAGCCAGCCCCACAGCGCGCGCTGTTTAAAAGAGACCACGGTAAGCAATAGCATTGACGACAACGCTATCGTCGCAGGCATACCATAGAACAGCCAGTCGCTATTTTGTGGTACCAGCCAGGCCATCAGCAGGTAGCACAAAACGCCCTGCAGCAAACCGGTGAGCAACATACCCCAGCGAGTAGTACGTGAAAGCGCTACACTTTCCATGTCGTTATCCAGAATGATGAGAAAGTCGCATTATTGCATCATCTGTTCACCGCCAGACGTCGTCATGCATAATTCAGAAAAAAACGCAGAGAGGTGAATCGATATTGTTAATGTTGGTGTTACGTAACTTTCTTACATGAATGCGATTACAGTCACATTATGTCGGTCAAAAACACTTCCTTTTAACGTTTTCAGAACATTTTCCACAACAAAAGTAGGTTTCCTGCCATAATAACCGCCGCTGCGTGACAGGAGTCACAGTGTTTTTCGTCAATCGTGATTTTGTCCAGATACGTAAATCTATGAGCCTTGTCGCGGTTAACCAACCTCAAAAAACCTTACTATTTTCGGTAATATATATTGGCTAAGGAGCAGTGATATGCGCGTTAACAATTTAACCCCGCAAGATCTCAAGGCTTATGGTATCAACGACGTCCAGGATATCGTTTACAATCCCAGCTACGACACCCTTTATCAGGAAGAACTTAATCCTGGTCTGGAAGGCTATGAGCGTGGCGTGTTAACTAACCTGGGCGCTGTTGCCGTTGATACCGGTATTTTTACCGGTCGTTCGCCTAAGGATAAGTATATTGTTCGCGACGACACCACGCGTGATACGCTGTGGTGGTCCGATAAGGGTAAAGGTAAAAACGATAATAAGCCGCTTTCCCAGGAAACCTGGCAACACCTGAAAGGTCTGGTGACGCATCAGCTTTCCGGTAAACGCTTATTCATTGTTGATGCGTTCTGCGGCGCAAATGCCGATACGCGTCTTTCCGTGCGCTTTATTACGGAAGTCGCCTGGCAGGCCCACTTCGTTAAAAATATGTTCATTCGCCCAACGGACGAAGAGCTGGTAGGCTTCAAACCTGACTTTATTGTCATGAACGGCGCGAAGTGCACCAACCCGCAGTGGAAAGAGCAAGGGCTGAACTCGGAAAACTTCGTGGCGTTCAACCTGACTGAACGTATTCAGCTTATTGGCGGCACCTGGTACGGCGGCGAAATGAAAAAAGGGATGTTCTCGGTAATGAACTACCTGCTGCCGCTCAAAGGTATCGCCTCAATGCACTGTTCCGCCAACGTGGGTGAAAAAGGCGATGTCGCGGTCTTCTTCGGCCTTTCCGGTACCGGAAAAACCACTCTGTCCACCGACCCGAAACGTCGTCTGATTGGCGATGATGAGCACGGTTGGGATGACGACGGCGTGTTCAACTTTGAAGGCGGCTGCTACGCCAAAACCATCAAACTGTCGAAAGAAGCGGAGCCAGAAATTTATCATGCGATTCGCCGTGATGCGTTGCTGGAAAACGTCACCGTACGCGAAGATGGCACCGTTGATTTCGACGATGGTTCCAAAACCGAAAACACCCGCGTCTCTTACCCGATCTATCATATCGATAACATCGTTAAGCCTGTGTCCAAAGCAGGTCACGCCACCAAGGTTATCTTCCTGACGGCGGACGCCTTCGGCGTGTTGCCACCGGTTTCCCGTTTAACCGCTAACCAGACGCAGTACCACTTCCTGTCAGGTTTCACCGCTAAACTGGCCGGCACCGAACGCGGCGTCACCGAACCGACCCCCACCTTCTCCGCCTGCTTCGGCGCCGCGTTCCTGACGCTGCACCCGACGCAGTATGCTGAGGTGCTGGTGAAACGTATGCAGGCAGCAGGCGCGCAGGCTTATCTGGTTAACACCGGCTGGAATGGCACCGGCAAACGTATCTCCATCAAAGATACGCGCGCAATTATCGACGCCATTCTGAACGGTTCTCTTGATAACGCGGAAACCTTCCGTCTGCCGCTGTTCGATCTGGCGATCCCGACTGAACTGCCAGGCGTGGATACCCACATTCTCGACCCGCGTAACACCTACGCGTCGCCGGAACAATGGCAGGAAAAAGCCACCGCGCTGGCGAAACTGTTCATTGAGAACTTCGAGAAATATACGGATACCCCGGCAGGCGAAGCGCTGGTTAGCGCCGGACCGAAGCTGTAAGGAACAGGCCGGACGGCGGCTTTGAACGGCGTCATCCGGCGTTGAGAAGAAAGGGAGGGTAATACCTCCCTTTCTTATGCCTCTTTTGTCGTCCCCTGGACGCGAGCCACAGGAACCGGTAGCCAGGCGCGAATTGACAAGCCGCCACGCTCGCTGGTGCCAATCTCCAGCATCCCGTTATGGTTATCGATAATGCGCTGCACAATCGCCAGCCCTAGCCCTGTGCCGCTGGTGCTACGGGCGCTGTCGCCACGCACAAAAGGCTGGAACAGATGTTTACGCTGCTCCAGCTTAATGCCCGGCCCGTCATCTTCTACCTGGAACCAGGCGCGATGCGACTCGGTGCCGCTGCTGACCTTAATCCAGCCGTTCCCATAGCGGGCAGCATTGACCACCATATTCGCCACCGCGCGCTTAATCGAGAGCGGGTGCATTTTCACCTGGATACTGCCTGCCTGAAGCGCAGTGTTAATCTCACGCTCATAGCCGCTTTCCGCCGCAATCACCTCGCCCAGCACGGAATTGAGATCCGCCATCTCCATTGGCATTTCCTGACCGGTACGCAGATAGTCAATAAACTGTTCGATAATGGCGTTACACTCTTCGATGTCTTTATTGATCGACTCCGCGAGATAACCGTCTTCCTCGCCCATCATCTCCGTCGCCAGACGAATACGGGTCAGCGGCGTGCGCAAGTCGTGGCTGACGCCCGCCATCAATAGCGTACGGTCATCGGCCAATTGTTTCACGCCGGCGGCCATATGGTTAAACGCCCGGGTCACAGAGCGCACCTCAGAGGCGCCATATTCACGCAGCGGCGGCGGAATAATTCCCTTCCCTACCTGCAAGGCGGCATGTTCCAGATCCACTAACGGTCGATTCTGTATACGAATAAACAGCCACGCGCCGCCTATCGCCAGGAGCATGATCGCCAGCGTGTAACGGAAAAGCGGAGAAAAATCGCCCTGATGAATCTCGGTCAGCGGCACGCGCACCCAGATATTGGGCGACAGCCAGGTTTTGAGCCACACGACAGGCGAGCTTTTGTTGACCTCAACGCGCACTTCCGTCGGGCCGCCTAATTGCTGCGCCATCTGGTGGCTTAAGAATTCGTAGTGTTGCGCCCAACGCAGCCCGGCCTCTTCAGCGGCTTCGTTGGTGTAGAGAGAGATCCCCAGCTCGCGATAGATTTCCCGGCGAAACGCAGGCGGCACGACTAACTGCGTGCCGTCCTCCAGTTGCAGCTTATCGGTCATCAGCATACGGACTTCGTAAGCCAGAACCTTATTAAACTGCTGGAGGCTCGGCAAAATCGCGAAGTTCAACACCACCAGGTAGGTCGTCACCAGGCTGACGAACAGCAAGGTGACGATGAGCAACAGCGTGCGGGCAAATGAACTTCGCGGCGAGAAGCGCATTCGCCTCATGCTTTAGAACCGTCCGGTACAAAGACGTAGCCCAGGCCCCAGACGGTCTGAATATAACGCGGATGCGCCGGATCTTCTTCCACCATACGGCGCAGGCGGGAGATCTGGACGTCGATGGAGCGTTCCATCGCGGAATACTCGCGGCCACGGGCCAGATTCATCAGCTTATCGCGAGAGAGCGGCTCGCGCGGATGGCTGACTAACGCTTTCAGTACCGCAAACTCCCCGCTGGTCAGCGGCATCGGTTCATCTTCACGGAACATCTCGCGCGTACCGAGGTTCAGTTTAAACTTACCGAACGCGATAACGGCCTCTTCCTGCGACGGCGCGCCGGGCAGTTCGTTTGCCTGACGACGTAACACGGCACGGATACGCGCCAACAGCTCGCGCGGGTTAAACGGTTTAGGAATGTAGTCATCGGCGCCGATTTCCAGCCCGACGATACGGTCAACCTCTTCACCCTTCGCCGTGACCATAATGATCGGCATTGGATTACTTTGACTACGCAGGCGACGACAAATCGACAGACCATCTTCACCTGGCAGCATTAAATCCAGTACCATGAGATGGAAAGATTCACGGGTCAGCAGACGATCCATCTGCTCGGCGTTAGCGACGCTTCGAACCTGGAAGCCCTGCTCGGTCAGATAACGTTCCAGTAGCGCCCGCAGACGCATATCGTCATCAACCACCAGAATCTTATAATTCTCTTGCATTGTCTGTACTCCCAAAGGTTCGCAACAAATGTAAGTGTGTATTCTTAAAAAAGCTCACGTGAGTCACCAGCAAATTCTGGTATGAATTTCAGGCTAAATTGTTACAAAGCATATTTAACAGCAGCTTAAATATACAATTAATCGGCAATCCCATTATTTATTCTGTCGGGACGATCACGTTATACCCCGTGTGCGCAATATCGACAGCAAAGGTAAATCAACGAGATGAAAACGCCCCTGATCACCCGCGAAGGGTACGAAACACTCAAACAAGAGCTCAATTATCTCTGGCGTGAAGAGCGCCCGGAGGTCACCAAAAAAGTGACCTGGGCTGCGAGTCTGGGCGACCGCAGCGAGAATGCCGACTATCAGTATAATAAAAAGCGCCTGCGTGAGATCGACAGACGCGTCAGATATCTGACCAAATGCATGGAAAATCTCAAAATCGTGGATTATTCCCCGCAGCAGGAGGGCAAAGTCTTCTTCGGCGCCTGGGTGGAAATCGAAAATGATGACGGCGATACGCTGAAGTTCCGCATTGTCGGCTACGATGAAATTTTCGGACGTAAGGATTACATCTCTATCGACTCGCCAATGGCGCGGGCGCTACTGAAAAAAGAAGTGGGCGATCTGGCGGTGGTCAACACCCCTGTCGGCGAAGCAAACTGGTACGTCAATGCGATCGAATACGTCAAATAAGACAAGAAGAATCCTAAGCCCCCGCTGATGGCTGGCATTTTTGCCAGCCAATCCGTATAACTATCCCCTGATTTTTATCCTGAAGACGAAGCTAACCCATGATGAATGATTCTTTCTGCCGCATTATTGCGGGTGAAATCCAGGCAAATGCCGGGCAGGTTGAAGCTGCCGTTCGCCTGCTTGACGAAGGGAACACCGTGCCGTTTATCGCACGTTATCGTAAAGAAATCACCGGCGGTCTGGATGACACGCAGTTGCGTAACCTGGAAACGCGTCTGGGCTATCTGCGTGAGCTGGAAGACAGGCGTCAGGCTATCCTCAAGTCCATTTCCGAACAAGGCAAACTGACCGATGAGCTGGCTGGCGCCATCAACGCTACGTTAAGTAAGACCGAGCTCGAAGACCTCTACCTGCCCTATAAACCTAAACGCCGCACCCGTGGACAAATCGCCATTGAAGCCGGCCTTGAGCCGCTGGCCGATCTGCTCTGGAACGAGCCGTCCCACGATCCTGACGTGGAAGCGGCAAAGTACATTGATGGCGACAAAGGCGTGGCGGACACGAAAGCCGCGCTCGACGGCGCACGCTACATTCTGATGGAGCGCTTTGCCGAAGACGCCGCATTGCTGGCGAAAGTGCGTGATTACCTGTGGAAGAACGCCCATCTGGTCGCCACAGTCGTGAGCGGCAAAGAGGAAGAAGGGGCAAAATTCCGCGACTATTTCGACCATCATGAGCCCATTGCTAACGTCCCGTCTCACCGTGCGCTGGCCATGTTCCGTGGTCGTAACGAAGGCATTCTGCAACTTTCGCTCAATGCCGACCCACAGTTTGATGAGCCGCCGAAAGAGAGCTACTGCGAGCAAATCATCATGGACCATCTCGGCCTGCGGCTGAATAACGCCCCGGCGGATAGCTGGCGCAAAGGCGTAGTGAGCTGGACGTGGCGTATCAAAGTCTTAATGCACCTTGAAACCGAACTGATGGGCACCGTGCGCGAACGTGCGGAAGACGAAGCGATTAACGTGTTTGCGCGTAACCTGCACGACCTGCTGATGGCAGCCCCCGCAGGCCTGCGCGCCACGATGGGCCTTGATCCTGGCCTGCGTACCGGCGTAAAAGTCGCTGTCGTTGACGGCACCGGCAAGCTGGTGGCGACGGATACCATTTATCCGCATACCGGTCAGGCGGCCAAAGCGGCTACCGTGATCGCCGCGCTGTGCGAAAAATACCACGTCGAACTGGTCGCGATTGGCAACGGTACGGCCTCGCGTGAAACCGAACGCTTCTATCTCGACGTACAAAAACAGTTCCCGAACGTGACGGCGCAGAAAGTGATCGTCAGCGAAGCGGGGGCGTCCGTGTATTCCGCTTCTGAGCTGGCGGCGCAGGAGTTTCCGGATCTCGACGTCTCCCTGCGCGGCGCGGTCTCTATCGCGCGTCGTCTGCAGGATCCGCTGGCGGAACTGGTGAAAATCGATCCGAAATCGATCGGCGTCGGCCAATATCAACACGATGTCAGCCAGACCCAGTTGGCCCGTAAACTGGATGCGGTGGTCGAAGACTGCGTAAACGCCGTCGGCGTCGATTTGAATACCGCCTCCGTGCCGCTGCTGACCCGCGTTGCGGGCTTAACGCGCATGATGGCGCAAAACATCGTCGCCTGGCGCGATGAGAACGGTCAGTTTCAGAACCGCCAGCAACTGTTGAAGGTGAGCCGTCTGGGGCCGAAAGCGTTTGAGCAGTGCGCGGGCTTCCTGCGTATTAACCACGGCGATAACCCACTGGATGCCTCCACCGTCCACCCGGAAGCCTATCCGGTTGTCGAACGCATTCTGGCGGCGACGCAGCAAGCGCTAAAAGATCTGATGGGCAACAGCAACGAATTGCGTCACCTCAAGGCCGCTGATTTTACCGACGATAAATTCGGCGTGCCGACCGTGAGCGATATCATCAAAGAGCTGGAAAAACCGGGCCGCGACCCGCGTCCTGAATTTAAAACCGCGCAATTCGCCGATGGCGTTGAAACCATGAACGACCTGCTACCGGGGATGATTCTGGAAGGGGCGGTCACTAACGTCACCAATTTCGGCGCGTTTGTCGATATCGGCGTTCATCAGGATGGCCTGGTGCATATCTCCTCGCTCTCGAATAAGTTCGTCGACGATCCACACACCGTGGTAAAAGCTGGCGACATCGTGAAGGTGAAAGTGCTGGAAGTGGATCTGCAACGTAAGCGTATTGCGCTGACGATGCGTCTGGATGAACAGCCCGGCGAAACCGCCGCTCGCCGCGGCGGCGCCGCCGATCGCGCGCAGGGCAACCGCCCGGCGTCAAAAGCGGCGAAACCGCGCGGTCGTGACGCCCAGCCAGCCGGTAACAGCGCCATGATGGACGCGCTGGCAGCGGCAATGGGGAAAAAACGCTAATCGGGTAATACGCAGGCCGGGTTACTTCTTATCCGGCCTGCGATTTTGCAATACGTCCAACCCTTTCTTTTTTAATTAACAATTAAATCTTACCCATTAGAATCTGTTAATTAATTTCCTTCTGCTATCCGCACTATTAATTATCACTTTATTAACAGATGAAACCTTAATTAAACATTAAAAACGGTGGATATTTGCACAATAGGGGTATTTGCAAAAAGACAAATAAATGTTGAGCCATATCAACATCGGCGCAAATTATCGCTTATTTGTACATTCCGTCACATTTTAATCGTTGAAGATAGAAACCATTCTCATTATCATTGTGTTGTTGATTATTTACTCTTTCCTTCGTTGGCTAAACATCGGGTCTCCTGCCGCCCCCCTGAGCGCCGCATGAGGTATACATCCAGTTAGTAAGAAACAAGTAGGTCGTATGCAATTCACTCCTGACACTGCGTGGAAAATCACCGGCTTTGCGCGTGAAATCAGCCCGGCGTATCGTCAAAAACTGCTTTCGCTCGGCATGTTGCCCGGCTCTTCATTTAATGTCGTCCGCGTCGCGCCCTTAGGCGATCCGATCCATATCGAAACACGACGCGTGAGTCTGGTTTTGCGTAAAAAGGATTTGGCGTTAATAGAAGTGGAAGCGGTTTCCTGTTAATACAGTGAGTCTATAAAAATGAAAAAATTAACCATTGGTTTAATTGGTAATCCTAATTCCGGCAAGACCACCTTATTTAACCAACTCACCGGCGCGCGTCAGCGCGTGGGGAACTGGGCGGGCGTCACCGTCGAGCGTAAAGAGGGCCAGTTCGCGACAACTGACCACCAGGTCACGCTGGTAGATTTACCCGGCACCTATTCTCTGACGACCATCTCGTCACAAACCTCTCTCGACGAACAGATCGCCTGCCACTACATCCTGAGCGGCGACGCCGACCTGTTGATAAACGTTGTGGACGCCTCCAATCTGGAGCGCAACCTCTATTTGACGCTGCAACTGCTGGAGCTGGGTATCCCCTGTATTGTCGCGCTCAACATGCTGGATATCGCCGAAAAACAGCAGGTTCGTATTGATGTCGACGCTCTGTCCACGCGTCTGGGTTGCCCTGTCGTACCGCTGGTATCGACTCGCGGCCGCGGTATCGAGGCGCTGAAACTGGCCATTGACCGTCACAACGCTAACGACAACGTCGAACTGGTGCATTATGCCCAGCCGCTGCTGCGCGAAGCGGGTTTCCTGGCCGACGCGATGGCCCAGGAGATGCCTTTACAACAGCGCCGCTGGCTGGGTCTGCAAATGCTGGAGGGCGATATCTACAGCCGGGCTTACGCAGGCGAGGCGGCGCAAAACCTGGACACCTCCCTTGCCCGTCTGAAGGATGAAATGGACGACCCGGCGCTGCATATCGCCGACGCCCGTTATCAGTGTATCGCCGCTATTTGCGACGTGGTCAGCAATACCCTGACAGCCGAACCCAGCCGCTTCACCAGGGCGGTCGATAAAATTATCCTGAACCGCTTCCTCGGCTTACCGATTTTTTTGTTCGTGATGTACCTGATGTTCCTGCTCGCCATTAACATCGGCGGCGCGTTGCAACCCCTGTTTGATGCCGGTTCCGTCGCCATCTTTATTCATGGCATTCAATGGATTGGCTACACGTTGCACTTCCCGGATTGGTTAACCATCTTCCTGGCGCAAGGTCTTGGCGGCGGGATCAATACCGTCCTGCCGCTGGTGCCGCAAATCGGGATGATGTACCTGTTCCTCTCCTTCCTTGAAGACTCCGGTTATATGGCGCGCGCGGCCTTCGTCATGGATCGCCTGATGCAGGCGCTGGGACTACCGGGTAAATCCTTCGTGCCGCTGATTGTCGGCTTCGGCTGTAACGTGCCTTCCGTGATGGGCGCCCGCACGCTTGACGCTCCGCGCGAACGTCTGATGACCATCATGATGGCGCCGTTTATGTCCTGTGGCGCGCGCCTGGCGATTTTCGCCGTCTTTGCCGCCGCCTTCTTCGGGCAAAACGGCGCGCTGGCGGTCTTCTCGCTGTACGTGCTGGGTATTGTCATGGCGGTATTAACCGGCCTGATGCTGAAGCATACCATTATGCGCGGCGAAGCCTCTCCGTTTGTGATGGAGCTGCCGGTTTACCACGTCCCGCATATCAAGAGCCTGATCATCCAGACCTGGCAACGCCTGAAAGGTTTTGTACTACGCGCCGGTAAAGTCATTATCATCGTGAGTATTTTCCTGAGCGCGTTTAACAGTTTCTCGCTGAGCGGCAAAATCGTCGATAACATTAATGACTCCGCCCTCGCCTCTGTAAGCCGGGTCATCACGCCAGTCTTTAAACCGATCGGCGTCCATGAGGATAACTGGCAAGCGACCGTGGGTCTGTTTACGGGCGCCATGGCTAAAGAAGTTGTCGTCGGTACGCTGAACACGCTCTACACCGCCGAAAATATTCAGGACGAAGCATTTAATCCTGCCGACTTCCACCTCGGCGATGAACTGCTGGGCGCGGTTGACGATACCTGGCAAAGCCTGAAAGACACCTTTAGCCTGAGCGTACTGGCTAACCCGATCGAAGCGAGTAAAGGCGACGGCGAAATGGCGACCGGCGCGATGGGCGTGATGGATCAAAAATTCGGCAGCGCCGCGGCGGCGTACAGTTACCTGATTTTTGTCCTGCTTTACGTACCGTGTATCTCGGTAATGGGCGCTATCGCCCGCGAGTCCAGCCGCGGCTGGATGGGCTTCTCCATCCTGTGGGGACTGAATATCGCCTATTCGCTCGCCACGCTGTTCTACCAAGTTACCAGCTTCAGTCAACACCCGACATACAGTCTGATCTGTATTCTGGCGGTGATCGTCTTTAACGTTGTGGTGTTAAGCCTGTTGCGCCGCGCCCGCAGCCGTGTAGACATTGAACTGCTGGCAACCCGCAAAAACGTCAGTTCCTGTTGTTCGGGCACTGCGGGCAATTGTCACTAAGGGATGTAAAAAATGGCTTCATTGATACAGGTTCGCGATCTACTGGCGCTACGGGGGCGTATGGAGGCAACGCAGATCAGCCATACGCTGCACGCTCCGCAGCCCATGATCGACGCCATGCTGAATCAACTGGAGATCATGGGTAAAGCGGTACGTATCCCGGAAGAAGCGGACGGCTGCCTTTCAGGCAGCTGTAAAAGTTGTCCGGAAGGTAAAGCCTGCCTGCGCGAATGGTGGGCCTTGCGTTAGCCTTCGCCGGGTAGCGACGTAACGCGTCTTATCCGGCCTTTATCCCGCCTTTATCCCGCGTTATGTTGCCCGGTACGCGTCACGCTGCCGGGCAATTTTGCGTCATGCCTTCCACAAAGATGAAAGCGTTACCGCCGTGCGCATTTATCTCCCCACGCGCCTCGCAAGCGCACTAATCCTCTACTGCAATCAGCCCGGTCTGCGCGTAGTGTCACGCCATTGAACTTCACCGATGACGGATCGATATGGCGACCTCAACAACATCCACGCCGCATGACGCGGTATTCAAACAGTTTTTATGCCACCCCGATACTGCACGGGATTTTTTGGAAATCCATCTCCCGACGACATTACGTCAAATCTGTAATCTGAATACGTTACGGCTGGAGTCCGGTAGCTTTATTGAAGAGGATTTACGCCCCCATTATTCCGATATTCTTTGGTCGCTGGAAACAAGTGAAGGTGAAGGTTACATTTACGTGGTTATTGAACATCAGAGTACGCCGGACGCGCATATGGCATTTCGGCTGATGCGTTACGCAATGGCTGCAATGCAACGGCACCTGGAGGCCGGGCATAAGACGTTGCCGTTAGTGGTGCCAATGCTGTTTTATCACGGAAACCGCAGCCCGTATCCGTTCTCATTATGCTGGCTGGATGAATTTGCCGACCCGGTGATGGCGCGTAAGCTATACGCCACCGCCTTTCCTCTGGTCGATATTACGGTCGTGCCGGACGACGAGATTATGCGACACCGACGGGTCGCGCTGCTGGAACTCATACAAAAACACATCCGCCAGCGCGATCTGATGGGGCTTGTCGAACAGCTGGTCGCCCTGCTGGTTAAGGGATACGCTAATGACACCCAGCTTCAAAGTTTGTTTAATTACATGATGCACACTGGCGACGCCGCGCGCTTCAATACGTTTATCCGCCAGGTGGCTATGCGTATCCCACAGCATAAGGAGAAGATCATGACTATCGCAGACAGATTACGTCAGGAAGGACATCGTAACGGGTTACAGCAAGGCAAGCAGGAAGGCCAACGGCTCGCCGCATTGCGCATTGCCCGCTCCATGCTAAACGATGGTTTCGATCGCGATACCGTGCTTAGGGTTACCGGGCTGGCGCCTGCCGATCTGGCGTCTGAAAGTCATTAATCTTGCAGAATGGTCCAGGCCCGGCAACGCCCTGGTTACAGCGATGATTTTAGCGTCATCAGCGCCTGACAAAACGCCGCCGGATGCGAGATAAACGGCGCATGGGCCGCCTTCGCCATTATCTGTGATGTACTGTGCGGCCATAACGTATCGAGCAAAGGCGCGATTTTACGCGGCACCAGACCGTCCAGATAACCATACAAACGCAAAAACGGCATGTTCACATTTTTAAGCGCTTCTCGTAGATCGACCGTTTTTAAGATTTCCAGTCCGCCATTGAGCACCTCTACATCCGGCATAGGCTGCGCCAGCACTACGCTTTTTAAGGTGCGGGCATCCTGACGCGCCGTCTCCGTCCCTAACGTTTGCAGCGCCAGAAAACGCTCCACCGTGCGCTGAAAATCGTCGCTAAGCTGCTGCTGGAATCCGCCGAGGATTTCTGGTTTTATTCCCGGCCACCCCTCACGCGCGCTAAAGCATGGCGAAGAGGCGACAGTCACCAGCGCCTGGACGCGTTCAGGGTGGGTGAGCGCCATCTGACTCGCCACCAGGCCGCCCAGGCTCCAGCCAAGCCAGATAGCCTGGTCCGGCGCGTTTTTCGCTACCTGCGCCGTCATCTCTTCAAGCGTCATGGCGCCAAACCCCGAGCTGCGACCATAGCCCGGCAAGTCGACCAGATGCAGCGTAAAATGCGAGCCGAGTTCCTCGCGAATGCAATGCCATACCTCCGCGTTCAATCCCCATCCGTGCAGCAGCACAAGATGACAATTTCCCTCGCCGTAGGTCTGCCACCAGATGTCATTCATCAGTTACTGTTCTCTTTTGTCTAACAAGGATGCACCTATGCTAACAGTACCGGGATTATGCTGGCTATGCCGAATGCCGCTGGCGTTAAGCCACTGGGGGATTTGTTCCGTATGCGCGCGCGCCGTCCGCCAGCGCGTCAGCGTGTGTCCGCAATGTGGATTACCCGCCAGGCATCCTTCGCTCCCCTGCGGTCGCTGCCTGCAAAAACCGCCGCCCTGGCAGCGTCTGGTGAGCGTCAGTAACTATACGCCGCCCTTGAGTTTACTGGTGCATCAGCTTAAATTTACCCGCCGTAACGAAATTGCCGCCGCTCTGGCGCGTCTACTGTTGCAGGAAGTCCTCATGGCGCGCCGCAGCACTGGCTTGCAGCTTCCCGACAGAATCGTCAGCGTTCCGCTCTGGTCGCGCCGACACTGGCGGCGGGGATTTAACCAAAGCGATCTGTTATGCCAACCGTTAGCGCACTGGCTGGGCTGCGCGTGGGACAGCCAGACCATCACGCGGGTACGGGCGACCGCAACACAACATCATCTCAGCGCCAGGTTACGGAAACGCAATTTGAAAAACGCGTTTCGCCTTGAATTGCCGGTACAGGGTCTCCATATGGTTATTGTGGATGATGTCGTCACTACCGGAAGTACCGTCGCGGAAATCGCGCAACTACTTTTGCGCAACGGCGCAGCGACTGTCCAGGTATGGTGCCTGTGTCGAACCTTGTAGAGCCTCGATGATGGGCGTATTATAACCAACTAAAATAGTCAACTATTAGGCCATTACTATGATCCGTATTTCCGATGCTGCACAAGCGCACTTTGCCAAACTGCTGGCAAATCAGGAAGAAGGGACGCAAATCCGCGTATTTGTCATTAATCCCGGTACTCCTAACGCAGAGTGCGGCGTTTCTTATTGTCCGCCCGACGCCGTAGAAGCCACCGATACTGCACTGAAATTTGACCTGTTGACCGCTTATGTCGACGAGCTGAGCGCGCCCTATCTGGAAGACGCGGAAATTGATTTCGTGACCGACCAGCTAGGTTCTCAACTCACATTGAAAGCGCCAAACGCGAAGATGCGCAAAGTGGCCGATGACGCGCCGCTGATGGAGCGCGTGGAATATGCTCTGCAATCGCAGATTAACCCGCAGTTGGCGGGCCACGGCGGTCGCGTCTCGCTGATGGAAATTACCGATGAAGGCTATGCAATTCTGCAGTTTGGCGGCGGTTGTAACGGTTGCTCGATGGTTGACGTCACGCTGAAAGAAGGGATCGAAAAACAGTTGCTGAATGAATTCCCGGAGCTGAAAGGGGTTCGCGATCTGACCGAACACCAGCGCGGCGAGCACTCCTACTACTAAGATTTTCCCCGCATCCATGCCCGATGGCGCTTGCGCCTGTCGGGCCTTATCTGCCCCACCGTAGGCCGAATAAGGCGTCTACGCCGCCATCCTGCGCCATCAGCCACATCTCAGAACGATGGTCCTTCTTCTTTCGCCGATAACATGACCTGTGTCTCATAATTTAAATTTTGCCTGCCAGGGTCATTTTCAACACCCACATGTTACCCGTATCATTCTTATGGGCACCTAACATCCATATAACATCTGACTACGCTCATTCGTTTCAACGGTAATCAGTATTGGTGCTATTGCGACTCTGCTCCCGTCGGGAACAACAGGAATTTGTCGTCGAAACAATGACGTTACCCATAACAAAGCAAAGGCCAGGTAAATCATGCCATTAGTCATCGTTGCTATCGGTGTTATCTTGTTACTTCTTCTGATGATCCGCTTCAAAATGAACGGATTTATCGCCCTTGTCCTGGTAGCGCTCGCTGTCGGGTTGATGCAGGGAATGCCGCTGGATAAAGTCATCGGCTCCATCAAAGCCGGTGTCGGCGGTACGCTTGGCAGTCTGGCCCTGATTATGGGGTTCGGCGCCATGCTGGGCAAAATGCTTGCCGACTGCGGCGGCGCTCAACGTATCGCCACTACCCTGATCGCGAAATTTGGTAAAAAGCATATTCAGTGGGCCGTAGTGTTAACCGGCTTTACCGTCGGCTTCGCTCTGTTCTATGAAGTGGGCTTCGTTCTGATGCTGCCGCTGGTATTCACCATTGCCGCAGCGGCGAATATCCCGTTACTGTACGTCGGCGTGCCGATGGCCGCGGCGCTTTCCGTCACACACGGCTTCCTGCCGCCGCACCCGGGCCCAACCGCAATCGCCACGATTTTCCATGCCGATATGGGTAAGACGCTGCTGTTTGGTACGATTCTGGCAATCCCGACCGTGATCCTTGCCGGACCGGTTTACGCCCGTTTCCTGAAAGGTATCGATAAGCCGATCCCGGAAGGCCTGTACAGCGCGAAAACTTTTACGGAAGAAGAGATGCCGGGCTTTGGCGTCAGCGTCTGGACGTCGCTGGTTCCGGTTATTCTGATGGCGATGCGTGCGATTGCCGAGATGATTCTGCCAAAAGGCCACGCTTTCCTGCCCGTTGCCGAGTTCCTGGGCGACCCGGTAATGGCTACGTTAATTGCCGTACTGATTGCGATGTTCACCTTTGGCCTGAACCGCGGGCGTTCAATGGATCAGATTAACGATACGCTGGTCTCTTCCATCAAAATTATCGCCATGATGCTGCTGATCATCGGCGGCGGCGGCGCGTTCAAGCAGGTGCTGGTCGATAGCGGCGTGGATAAATACATCGCTTCAATGATGCATGAAACCAATGTCTCTCCGCTGTTAATGGCGTGGTCTATCGCGGCGGTGCTGCGTATCGCGCTGGGCTCCGCGACTGTCGCGGCGATTACCGCAGGCGGCATTGCGGCGCCGCTGATCGCCACTACCGGCGTTAGCCCTGAACTGATGGTTATCGCAGTCGGTTCCGGGAGCGTGATTTTCTCTCACGTCAACGACCCGGGCTTCTGGCTGTTCAAAGAGTATTTCAATTTGACTATCGGCGAGACCATTAAATCCTGGTCGATGCTGGAAACGATCATCTCCGTCTGCGGCCTGATCGGCTGTCTGCTGTTGGGTATGGTGGTTTAAGCGAGACAGCTTGTAGGCCGGATAAGGCAGCAATGTGCGCCAGGATTGCCTGATGGCGCTGCGCTTATCAGACCTACGTGCTCTCACCATAATAAAGCCGGGGAAATCCCCGGCTTTATTACTTCTTCTTCGCGGCCGCTTTTCGGCGCTTATCCAAATCCTTAATCAGCTTGTTTACGCCCTCATCGGCAAACATCTGCTCCAGCGTGGCGGTGAGCTTCCGCCGCCAGTTTTTATACTGATCGCTGGTGCCCGGTACGTTAACCGGATCGGCCATATCCAGCCAGTCCTCCGGCTGAAGCCCCAATAGACCGCTGTTACTGTCGGCGATATAGCGCTGAAGTCCGCGATTTAGCGTTGGCGTCATCGACATTAACGATGCCTTATGCCCGGCGCGTTTTGGCAGACAGCCATATTTATGCAGCGCGTCCAATAGCCCCTGTTTCGCCCGCTCGCGATCCTCATACAGCCCGCGCAGAATCACTTCATCCGGATAAAGCCCCAGAGCTTTACCCAACGTCAGGTCACCACATTCCCAATAGCCGCGCAGCGTGGGGAGATCGTGCGTCGAGGCGACAGCCATCGATTGTTGCGGATACGCGCCTGGCGCGCGGAAGTTTTTCTCAAGGTCATTTTCAAACCACAGCACTTTATAAGAATAGACCCCGCTATCGCGCAGCTTGCCGACAATCTCAACTGGCACCGTCCCCAGATCTTCGCCTATCACCATACAACGGTGACGTTGGCTCTCCAGCGCCAGAATAGAAAGCAAATCATCTACCGGATAATGGACGTAAGCCCCCTGATCCGCTGTTTCGCCATACGGTATCCACCACAGACGCAGCAACGACATGACATGGTCAATGCGCAACGCGCCGCAGTTTTGCATATTGGCGCGCAGCAGGTCGATAAAGGGCTCATACGCCCGGGCGACAATGATATGCGGGTCCATTGGCGGCAACCCCCAGTTCTGACCGAGCGGGCCGAGGATATCCGGCGGCGCGCCGACAGATGCTTTCAGGCAGTACAGCTCCCGGTCGCACCAGGTTTCCGCGCCGCCTTCCGCTACGCCAACCGCCAGATCGCGGTACAGACCAATCGGTAGTTTAAAACTCTGGCAGGTATCCCAGCAGGCGGCGAATTGGCGCCAGGCCAGCCACTGAAGCCAGAGGTAAAACTCCACCTCTTCGCGGTGCGCTTCACAGAATTGTTTTACCGCGGGAGACTCTACCGACTGGTACGCCTCCGGCCAGGCTGGCCAGCCCCAGCGCTGCTCATCCTCTTTTACCTGATACGCATGCAGCGCGTCGAATGCCGCCTGCCAGTAAAGGCTCTCGCCTTCGCGGGCGATAAAGTGACGAAACTCCGCCATTTGCGCATCGTCGCGAGCGGCAAACCGCGTCCACGCCATCCGCAGCGCCGTGATTTTCAGCGCGGTAACGGTAGCGTAATCCACCCATTGCGCATCGCGCGCCTGTCGCAGCTTTTGCTGTGTGGCGGGCATTTGCCACCATGCCTGCGCCTCTTCGCTCAGGCGGAAATCTTCGACGGCGTTGACGTCGATATATATCACGTTCAGCCAGCGACGAGACGAGGGGCTGTAGGGACTGGCGCTCTCCGGATTCGCCGGATAAAGCGCGTGGATCGGATTCAGGCCGATAAACGCGCCGCCGCGTGTCGCCACGTCGACCAGCATCGACCTCAAATCGCCGAAATCGCCAATACCCCAGTTTTTTTCTGAACGCAGAGTATAAAGCTGGACGCAGGCCCCCCACAGTTTTTTCCCTTCCAGCAGCGCCTGCGGCTCATAGCATCGCGGCGGAGCGACGATAATACGGCAGTGCGTACGCTGTTCATCCTGGGTCAACGTCAGGGTGTGGTAGCCCTCCGGCAACGTAGCCGGCAGGTTAAGTTTTTTACCGCCCGTCACGCGCCCTTTGTAATGCTCGCCCTCTTCCGTAGTCAGCAGCCAGGAAAACTCACCGCGCCCCTCTACCGGCAACGCCATTTTTTTACCCGCGGTATAAACCTTCACATTCGGCACGACCGCCTGTGGTCCTGTTGTCGTGCCGTGCATCGCCGCCAGCAAACGTCTCTTGGTTTCAGCGCCAATAGACTGCGGTTTGCCATGAGCATTGATGTAACTGGGACTGATCCCCGCCGCCAGCGCGGCACTATCGAGACGTTTATTTTCCATCGCGCTCCCTTAGCGTTTTGCCTGCCAGATACGGGCCTGATAATCGCGAATAGAGCGATCGGAACTGAACATACCGCAGCGCGCGGTATTGAGGAGCGCGGCGCGCGTCCACGCTTCCTGGTCACGATACAGCGCATCCACCTGCTTTTGCGCCTCGACATAAGCGGCGAAGTCCGCCATGACCAGGTACGGATCGCCCCCCTGTTTGCCGAGGCTATGCAGCATCTGGTCAAAGGCATGTTTATCGCCATCGCTGTATTGACCGCTTTCCAGCTCTTTTAGCACCGCATCCAGCACTTTGTCTTTTTTACGCCATTTCACCGGATCGTAGCCTTTGGCTTTGAGCGCCTTGACCTCTTCCACAGTATGGCCAAAGATAAAGATATTCTCTTCACCCACCTTCTCAGCGATTTCAACGTTAGCGCCGTCCAGCGTTCCCACAGTCAACGCCCCGTTCAGTGCCAGTTTCATGTTGCCGGTGCCGGACGCCTCTTTCCCGGCAGTAGAAATTTGCTCGGAAATATCCGCCGCCGGAATGAGCATTTCCGCCGCCGAGACGCAGTAATCCGGCAGGAAAACCACCTTCAGCTTATCACCCACCGCCGGGTCGTTATTAATGGCCTCCGCAACCTTATTGATAGCAAAAATGATGTTCTTCGCCAGGTAATAGCCCGGCGCCGCCTTCGCGCCAAACAGGAATACGCGCGGTACGCGGTCAGCCTGCGGGTTTTCGCGGATCTCTTTGTACAGCGCCAGAATGTGCAGTAGGTTCAGGTGCTGACGTTTGTACTCGTGCAGACGTTTGATTTGAATATCAAAAATCGCGTTGCTTGAAATCTCAATCCCGGTACGGGCCTTGATGAATTTCACCAGCCGCTCTTTGTTCGCCCGCTTGATGTCGCGATACTGCTGACGGAACTTCGCATCGTCAGCGTATTTTTCGAGGTTGATCAACTGGTCGAGATCGTTAGCCCACTCTTTTTTCAGCGTTTTATCCAGCAACGCCGCAAGCTGCGGATTACACTGTTTGATCCAGCGACGCGGTGTAATGCCGTTGGTGACATTGTGGAATTTGTTCGGCCAAAGCTGGTGATATTCCGGGAACAGATCTTTCACCACCAGATCGGAGTGCAGCGCCGCCACGCCGTTGACCGCAAAGCCGCTGACCACGCACATATTGGCCATACGTACCTGACGGTCATGCACCACCGCCAGTTTTGCCCATACCTGCTTATCGCCAGGCCAGGTGTTATCGACCAGCGTCTTAAAGCGATCGTTAATCTGCTTGATAATCTGCATATGACGCGGCAACAGCGCTTTGATTAACCTCTCATCCCAGCACTCCAGCGCTTCTGGCATCAGGGTGTGGTTGGTGTAGGCGAAGGTTTTGCTGGTGATAGCCCAGGCGTCATCCCAGCTCAGCTGGTGCTCGTCAATCAGCACGCGCAGCAGTTCCGGAATGGCGATGGTCGGGTGAGTATCGTTCAACTGAATGACCTCGTAATCCGCCAGCTCATGCAGTTTGCGTCCGGCCAGATGATGGCGACGCAGAATATCCGCTACCGAGCAGGCGCACTGGAAGTATTGCTGCATCAGACGCAGTTTTTTACCCGCCGTGTGGTTATCGTTGGGATAAAGCACCTTCGTCAGTTTTTCCGCATCGATACCCTGCTGTTCCGCCCGCAGGAAAGCGCCGTCGTTGAATTTGGTCAGATCAAACGGATGCGCGTGGGTCGCCTGCCACAAACGCAGCGGTTGCGCGACGCCGTTACGATAGCCTAACACAGGCAGATCCCAGGCCTGGCCTGTAATCACAAAACCGGGTTCCCAGCGCCCTTCTTTGGTGACTTTACCGCCGATCCCAACCTGGACGTCCAGCGCCTCGTTGTGGCGGAACCACGGATAGCTGCCGCGATGCCAGTCATCAGGCGCCTCCATCTGCTTGCCTTCAACAAATGACTGACGGAACAGCCCATACTGGTAGTTCAGACCATAGCCCGTAGCGGACTGCCCGACGGTGGCCATCGAATCGAGGAAGCAGGCGGCCAGACGTCCCAGACCACCGTTGCCGAGCGCCGGATCGACTTCCTCTTCCAGCAGATCGGTCAGATTAATATCGTGCGCTTTCAGCACATCGCTAACGTCCTGGTACCACCCCAGATTTAACAGGTTATTTCCCGTCAGGCGGCCAATCAAAAATTCCATCGAAATGTAGTTCACATGACGCTGGCCTTTCGTCGGCTGCGCTACCGGTTGCGCGCTCAGTAATTCCGCCAGCGCGCCGCTAACGGCCTGCCACCACTGACGAGGCGTCATGTCAGACGCCGACAGTAAACCGAAACGCTGCCACTGACGCGTCAGGGCGGCCTGGAATTGATCTTTATTGAAGGTTGGCTGTGACATAGGAAATCCGTCCTCGGGTAATAAAACAACGTTATCGCTAGTTTGCCAGGCTCGATGTTGACCTTCCTCCTCCCGGCAATGATTAGGGAGGGAGGAGGAGCGGGGATGAGCATAAAAGTGTGATCGCCGCCACTTACCCCTGTATAAACGCGCCGATTCCTGTCAACGACACCCAGTGTTACGCATAATCAAATGAATAAACAGAAATAACAGTAAATCGCGAAGGGGTATTTTCGAAAGATTATATGAACGCCGAAATAGTTTCTTACCTGAAATATTCAGCGGCGGGAGATTCACTAACTAAACATAATTAATTAAACGCCTGGTATCGCCATTGTGTTAAATCCGGATGATGTCCAGGACATTATTTACAATAACGGAAATATGACCTCAGCCCAGCTCTGACGCTCGTTTCAACCGCGCCGAATACTTTTTTAATACCGTTATTTAGAATTGTGACAGAGTGCAAATTCAGACACATAAAAAGTCTGCTTAGCTTGCATTAAAATGCTTTCTGGCCGACCTTATATCTATTAATTACGAAGCGCAAAAAAATCGCAGTTCCCCCCATTTCCCACAGTGAAGTGATTGCTATGTTGATTCCGTCTAAATTAAGTCGTCCGGTTCGTCTCGACCATACCGTGGTTCGTGAGCGGCTGTTGGCTAAACTTTCCGGCGCGAACAATTTCAGGCTCGCCCTGGTAACCAGTCCTGCTGGCTATGGGAAAACCACGCTTGTCTCACAGTGGGCGGCGGGCAAAAATGAATTAGGCTGGTACTCTCTCGACGAAGGCGATAACCAGCAAGAGCGATTCGCCAGTTACTTAATTGCCGCTATCCAACAGGCCACCGGCGGACACTGCTCTACCAGCGAAGCGATGGCGCAAAAACGTCAGTACGCCAGCCTGACGTCCCTCTTCGCACAGCTCTTTATTGAACTGGCGCAATGGCATCGCCCGCTTTATCTGGTGATTGACGACTACCATTTGATTACCAATCCGGTGATTCACGACGCGATGCGCTTTTTCTTACGGCATCAGCCGGAAAATTTCACCCTGGTGGTGTTATCGCGTAATTTGCCGCAACTGGGCATCGCTAATCTGCGCGTGCGCGATCAGCTGTTGGAAATCGGCAGCCAGCAGTTGGCTTTTAACCATCAGGAAGCAAAGCAATTTTTTGACCGTCGTCTTTCGTCGCCCATTGAAGCCGCTGAGAGCAGCCGCATGTGCGACGATGTGGCCGGTTGGGCCACTGCGCTACAGTTGATCGCCCTCTCCGCGCGCCAGAACCATACCTCTGCGCATCACTCCGCCCGCCGTCTTGCCGGGATTAATGCCAGCCACCTTTCTGATTATCTGGTGGACGAAGTACTGGATAACGTGGATGTCAGCACCCGACATTTTTTACTTAAAAGCGCGATCTTACGCTCAATGAATGACGCGTTGATTGTGCGCGTGACCGGCGAAGAAAACGGCCAGATGCGGCTGGAGGAGATTGAGCGCCAGGGGTTATTCCTGCAACGCATGGACGACACGGGCGAATGGTTCAGCTATCACCCGTCGTTTGGTAGCTTTCTGCGCCAGCGTTGCCAGTGGGAACTGGCGGCGGAACTGTCGGAGATCCACCGTGCGGCCGCGGAAAGCTGGATGGAACAAGGTTTTCCCAGCGAAGCTATACATCATGCGCTGGCGGCGGGTGACGCGCAAATGCTGCGCGATATCCTGCTTAACCATGCGTGGGGGCTGTTTAATCACAGTGAACTGGCGCTGCTGGAAGAGTCATTAAAAGCGCTGCCGTGGGAAAGCCTGCTGGAAAATCCGCGGCTGGTGTTGTTACAGGCCTGGCTGATGCAAAGCCAACACCGCTACAGCGAAGTGAATACGCTGCTGGCGCGCGCCGAGCAAGAGATCAAAGGGGTCATGGACGGCACGCTACATGCTGAATTTAACGCGCTGCGCGCCCAGGTCGCCATCAACGACGGCAATCCGGAAGAGGCAGAGCGGCTGGCGAAACTGGCGCTGGATGAGCTTCCTCTCGCCTGGTTTTATAGCCGTATTGTCGCGACCTCCGTTCACGGCGAAGTGCTGCACTGTAAAGGCGATCTCAGCCAGTCTTTATCGCTGATGCAGCAAACCGAACAAATGGCGCGCCATCATGACGTCTGGCATTACGCGCTGTGGAGCTTAATTCAACAAAGCGAAATTCAGTTCGCCCAGGGATTCCTGCAGGCCGCATGGGAAACGCAGGAGAGAGCCTTCCAGTTGATCAAAGAGCAACATCTGGAACAACTGCCGATGCATGAGTTTCTGGTACGTATCCGCGCGCAATTGCTGTGGGCGTGGGCGCGCCTTGACGAAGCGGAGGCCTCGGCGCGCAGCGGTATCGCTGTGCTGTCCACCTTCCAGCCGCAACAACAGTTGCAGTGCCTGACGTTACTGGTGCAGTGCTCGCTGGCGCGCGGCGATCTGGATAATGCCCGTAGTCAGCTTAACCGACTGGAAAATTTATTAGGCAATGGCCGTTATCACTGCGACTGGATCTCTAACGCCGATAAGGTGCGTGTCATTTACTGGCAGTTAACCGGCGACAAAAAATCCGCCGCCAACTGGTTACGTCATACTCCCAAACCGGCGTTTGCCAATAACCATTTTCTGCAAGGGCAATGGCGGAATATCGCCCGCGCGCAGATCCTGCTGGGCGAATTCGAGCCTGCGGAAATCGTGCTGGAAGAGTTAAATGAGAATGCCCGTAGCCTGCGCTTAATGAGCGATTTAAACCGCAATCTGCTGTTACTCAATCAGCTTTACTGGCAATCCGGGCGGAAAAACGACGCCCAGCGCGTATTGCTTGATGCCTTACAGCTCGCCAACCGCACCGGATTTATCAGCCATTTTGTGATTGAAGGCGAAGCCATGGCGCAACAATTGCGTCAGCTTATCCAGCTCAATACGCTGCCGGAGATGGAGCAGCATCGCGCGCAGCGCATCCTGCGAGAGATTAACCAACATCACCGGCATAAATTCGCCCATTTTGACGAAGGCTTCGTCGAGCGCCTGCTTAACCATCCGGATGTCCCGGAGCTTATTCGCACCAGCCCGCTCACCCAGCGTGAATGGCAGGTGTTAGGGCTTATCTATTCCGGTTACAGCAACGAACAGATTGCCGGCGAACTGGCGGTGGCCGCGACCACCATTAAGACGCATATCCGCAACCTCTACCAGAAACTCGGCGTCGCGCACCGTCAGGACGCGGTACAGCACGCACAACAGTTGCTGAAGATGATGGGGTACGGGGTTTAACGTGTGCCTGATGGCGCTTCGCTTATCAGGCCTGTAGAGTCATTTTAAAACATATTGATATTGCTGGTTTTGTAGGCCGGGTAAGGCGTAGAGGCGTAGCCGCCATCCGGCATAAACGTAAATCCAGACGCTGAGTTGGCTTCAGGCCCGATGGCCGTCGCTCAGCCGCAGGTTAAATGGCGCCCATCCATCCGGCGGGTCCCACTCACCACTGCCATAAATAATACCCTCCCGGATATCGTGAATAATGACGCCATCAATACCACACGGTTCCGATCGCCAGATAATGCCGGAACTCACGTGGATAAGAAACGTATACTGAAAGGTTGTGACCAGGAAATTCTCGCTCAGCGAGGCCTTATGATCCCAAACATCGGGTATTGAATAAATATGGCCAACATAATCATCAAGAAACAGGCTCTTAACCTGATGTGAATCCGTATCAAATAAGTGAACGTGCTGACCGTATAATATCGCAATAGTCTTATCATTATTCATGATGCCGCTGAAGCACTGCTCAACGATCCAGCGCCCCTCTTCCAGCGCGACAAAAAGACACAGCACGATAACCGGCTCGCCGTCCTGACTCACCAGCACTCTTCGCCGCATCGTTGAAGGGCCGGAAAAGGGATTAACATCCCTCTCCGGGATGGCGTCAGCAACGCGTTGTTCAGTATCAAGGAAATCAGCGTGGTATGTCATGATCCGCTATCCTTTTTACTTACCATAACCTGCACCATCCCCCTCGCCTCCTCCAGGTTGAACGTTACCGGCAAAAACCGTTCCACCACCGCAATATTGGTAAGCAAGTGAGCGGAAGCCCGTGCCACGGTAAACGCGCCTTCGCCCGCCAGCGCCAGCGGTAAAATCAGCTGGTCGGCCAGATGCTCTCCCACCGCCGCCGGGCTTGCGAGATAGCGCCTCGCTTCATTCGCAACCTGATTAGCTACCGCTTCCGCGCTGGTGCCTTTAACGCCGAACGCGACGAACAGTTCGGTCAGTTGTTCGCTTTGAATCATCAGCGACAGCGCGTTGCCCGGCCCGCAGCCGCCTTCCAGCGCAACGACGTTTTTCTCCGCCTGCGGGAAGTGGGCTTCCAGCGTTGCGACTTCACGTTCGCCAACGTGGTAAGGAACCGCCGCCAGCAAAGCTTCAGCGGTGGTGCGCAGCGTCTCGCCGCGCGATATCAGCGTTAGCCCGCGTAAAGACGTTGCCGGTTCGACGACCGTCGCCGCCGCGCCGCCGCCTGCCGGATAAAAGCCGTGTTTTATCAGCGTGGTACGCTGGCTGATGCCCATCCTCGCCAACAGCGGCTCCCAGACGCGGCAAATAAAATCGGCGCTGGGCGCGGCCTGATTATGCGTCCCGCCGTGAACCTCCACGCGGGATGAACCATCGGCAAACCACAGCGCGGGCAGGACGGTTTGCAGCACCAGCATACAACTGCCCGCGCTGCCAATCGCGAAACGGTACTCGCCGCCGCGAATCGGCCCCGGCGTAAAACGCAACTGTTGCGAGCCCAGCTCGTCGCCGTTCACCTGCGCGCCGCAGATTTCCGTTGCCGCTCGCACCGCCGTTAAATGCTGGCGTAGCAGCCCCGGTTTAGCGCGCCCGGCGCGGATGCCGCTCATTTCAAACGGCTGGCCGGTTATCATTGATAAACTCAGCGCCGAGCGCAAAATCTGCCCGCCGCCCTCTCCCTGTGCGCCATCCAGCGCGATGATCCTTGCCATTTTCTATCCTTTAACGCACACCACCTGCCGCAGGGCGTACATGATTTCCACCAGGTCAGACTGCGCCGCCATCACCGCATCAATATCTTTATACGCCATTGGGATCTCGTCGATCACGTCCGCATCTTTACGGCATTCGACATGCGCGGTGGCGCGAATCTGATCGTCAACGCTAAACAGTTTCTTCGCTTTCGTTCGGCTCATCACACGTCCGGCGCCGTGGCTGCACGAACAGAACGACTCTTCGTTACCCAGCCCGCGCACGATAAAGCTTTTCGCCCCCATCGAACCGGGAATGATACCGAACTCACCGCGCCGCGCCGAAACAGCCCCTTTACGCGTCACATAGATCTCTTCGCCAAAGTGCTGCTCTTTTTGCACATAGTTATGGTGGCAGTTGATCTCGTCCATATCGAGGGCGATCGGTTTTTCCACGCAGCGCTGGAGCGCCGCCAGCGCGTTTTCCATCATCGCCTCGCGGTTCAGGCTGGCGAATTGCTGCGCCCAGTGTACCGCTTTCAGGTAATCATCAAAATATTCGCTTCCTTCATTAAAATACGCCAGATCGCGGGACGGCAGCGTTTCTAACTGCTCCTGCATTTCTTGCTGCGCCAGGCCGATAAAATAGGTGCCGATGGCGTTACCGATCCCGCGCGAACCGGAGTGCAGCATGATCCATACCCGATCGGTTTCATCCAGACAGATCTCAATAAAGTGGTTACCGGTTCCCAACGTTCCCAGGTGCTTATAGCTATTGGTATTCAAAAAGCGCGGATATTTTTGCGTTAACCACTGATATCCCGCTTCCAGCTGCGCCCATTTTTCATCAACGTTGGCGGGCGGGTTTCCCCATGCGCCCACATCGCGACGCCCGCGTCCGGTGGTACGCCCGTGAGGCACAGCGGCCTCTATGGCGCTACGCAGCTCCGCCAGATTTTCCGGCAGATCGGCCGCCGTTAAGCTGGTACGCAGCGCGTTCATTCCACAACCGATATCCACGCCCACCGCCGCCGGAATAATCGCCCCTTTCGTCGGGATCACGCTACCGATGGTCGATCCTTTCCCCAAATGCACATCCGGCATAACGGCAATATGTTTGAAAATAAACGGCATTTTCGCCGTATTGATCAGCTGCTGACGGGCATCGTCTTCTACCGGTACGCCTTTGGTCCACATTTTTACCGGTGCGTTCTGGGTGGTCATCAATTCGTAATTCATCATTTTTTCTCGTTTTAATCATTAGGGTGGCGACAAGTTTATGTGAATACACCGCTCTACCATTGAGCTACAGAGCCGGGCTCTGACGGGTCTCGAACCCGCAACAAATGTAGATCCACAGGCATTCGCCAAAATAGGGTGGCACGACAAGTTAAGGTGAATCACCCGCTCTACCGTTGAGCTACAGGGCTAAGCCCCGGCAGGGTTCGAACCTGCGTCTGGCCATACAAGGTGTAGATCCACCAGCATTCGTGCCTTCAGCGTTGCGCGACAAATTCATAGCCGGGATGATACGCATCGGGAAAGATGTAATCCCGGCCAGCATTCGCGCCGCGCTGAATACTCTTTACAGCGTCACGGCTTCAATCTCTTCCAGCCAGTGCGCGCTGCCATAGCGACCGTTAACAAAGTTATCTATCACCGTAAACACCTCGTCGCTGAAGCCGCCGACGTTCAAAATATCGCTTCGTTCCGCCGCCTGGGTGGTACCGTAAGGCAGCAGATCGATACACACCAGGCGCGCCTGCGGGTTGCGCTTTTTCAGTTCGATCCAGCACTCCATGGTGGCCGTTGAGCCATGGCGCGACTTATCAACCCACGATTCGTTATCCGACACCATAATCACCAGATCCACCCGCGCCCGCTCGTTCAACAACCTACGCAGCGGCGCGGAGCAGTTGGTGCCGCCGCCGCCAACCGCCGCCAGCTTTTGCGCGTTGTGCATAACCGACTGGCGCGCATCAAGCTGCACGTCGACCACATCGCATTCAAACGGCAGCACGCGGGCCTGCGGATGATTACGCAGCACGGCGGCGGCGATCAGCCCGGCAACGTCCACGCAGCGGATCTTACTGGTCGCCCCCTTGCGATAGCCGGTTATCGACGACTTCATCGACCCCGACACGTCCGGGCAGACCACCACGTTGCCGCGAAACGGCGGAATGTTCTCCAGCGCGTACTCCATCGCCTGCACTAAAGCCTCGCGAATAACCTGCGGCACGCTGCTTTGCAGATTGCTCCACGCCGACAACAGCTGATAAGGATAGACCCAGGACTGGCGCACCTGCGCCCTGTCCGCCAGCCGCTGCGCCACGCTGGCGGCAAGCGTTGCATTCTCAAACACGTCATGACGCGCCAGCGTATTCAAATTCATCCGCAACGTTTGCCAACTCATCCGCTGCGCCAGTTGTGCCCACTGTTCGCGACTCAGCGGCGCGTTGGTCAGCAGTAAAAACGGCACATCGGGTAAGGCCGCGCCCATGTCGCCTTCACGAAACGCCAGCAGCGCGCGCGTTTTTTCCGGCAGTTGCGTCTTATCGCACGGCTTACCAATCAGCCAGGCGAAGAAGGCTTCCTGCCACGCCGCTTGCGGCCGTGGGTGCACCATTTTGACGATATCCGCCAGCGACGGCGCATTGCCCACCGATGCCTGCAATAAACGCTCTTCGCTGGCGTTCTGTAACCAACGCTGCACCAGCTTCTTTGGCCGCGTCCCCAGCGAGCGCCGCCCGGTCACGCCGCTGCGCAAAATTTGCACAAAGTTACGCAGCATCCGACCATTGTTGATCACCCGCGCAAATACTACCGGCAGCAGCGCCGAACCACGCGCCGCCAGAATGGCGGTCAACAGCGCGGGCATATCCTTCATCATCCCGCGTTCGCGGCCATAAATCGCCAGTTGCGCTAAAAACAGATCGTCGAGATCTTTCGCCGTCGCCAGAACATCATTTAGCTGCGCCTGGCCGCTGGCATAAAAAGTCTCGTTCATGCAGCCGGTCATCACCATTTGCGCCAGTTTATGGCGCGGGGTGAAGGCAAAGGCCGCTGCGCCTTGCTGATTGCTGGCGTTGGCCAGCGGCACGTCCCTTAACAGCGAACGGAACAAAAGTGGATTAGCCATTTGTTTTTCCCATTTCCGTTATTCTCCATGCCATGGTTATTGCAACCAGCGTGCCAGAAAATAAATTATTTTTTAATCTATTGATTTTTAATTGATTTATTTCTTTAGCGTTCAAGTGAAAGAAAAATGCCTGCACGGTAGTCATTAAAAAGCGATAAAATTATCTCGTCTTTTAGAAGGAAATCTAAGATGCGAAAAACGGTGGCCTTTGGTTTTGTCGGTACGGTACTCGACTATGCAGGACGCGGCAGTCAACGTTGGGAAAAATGGCGCCCTACTTTGTGTCTGTGCCAGCAGGAGACGCTGGTCGTTCACCGCCTGGAACTGCTGTACGATGCCCGCTCTCGCTCTCTGTTTGAAGGATTAAAGAAGGATATCGCCAGCGTCTCGCCGGAAACGGAAGTCGTCGGCGTAGAAATCGCGATCCGCAACCCGTGGGACTTCGAAGAGGTTTACGCCTGCCTGCACGATTTCGCCCGCAGCCATACTTTTCATCCCGAAGATGAAGACTATCTGATTCACATCACCACCGGCACCCATGTCGCGCAGATCTGCTGGTTCCTGCTGGCGGAGGCGCGCTATCTTCCGGCGCGATTAGCGCAGACCTCGCCGCCGCGCAAAAAAGATAAACCGCATAGCACGGGCGACGTGACGATTATTGACCTCGACCTCAGCCGCTACAATGATATCGCCACCCGCTTCGCCCAAGAGCGGGAGGAGACGCTCAACTTCCTGAAGTCCGGCATTGCAACCCGCAACCCGTGTTTCAACCGGATGATTGAGCAAATTGAGCGCGTCGCGATACGCTCCCGTTCGCCAATCCTGCTCAATGGCCCGACCGGCGCGGGCAAGTCGTTTCTCGCCCGTCGCATCTATGAACTAAAACTGGCCCGCCACCAGTTCAGCGGCCCGTTTGTCGAAGTGAACTGCGCCACCCTGCGCGGCGACACGGCGATGTCGGCGCTGTTCGGCCACGTTAAGGGGGCGTTTACCGGCGCGAGAGAGGAGCGTGCAGGGCTGCTGCGCAGCGCCGACGGCGGCATGTTGTTTCTTGACGAAGTGGGAGAACTGGGCGCGGATGAACAGGCCATGTTGCTGAAAGCCATTGAAGAAAAACGCTTTTACCCTTTCGGCAGCGACCAGCAGGTCAGCAGCGATTTCCAGTTGATTGCCGGCACGGTGCGCGACCTGCGCCAGCGGGTGGCGGAGGGGACATTCCGCGAAGACCTGTACGCGCGTATTAATCTCTGGACCTTCGAACTACCGGGCCTGCGTCAGCGCCAGGAAGATATTGAGCCAAACCTTGACTACGAACTGGAACGCCACGCGGCGCTAACCGGCGACAGCGTGCGTTTTAATACCGAAGCGCGCCGCGCCTGGCTGAGCTTCGCCACCTCGCCGCAGGCCGCCTGGCGCGGTAACTTCCGCGAACTCTCCGCCAGCGTCACCCGCATGGCGACGCTGGCGGACAACGGGCGAATCACGGTCGAAACGGTAGACGATGAAATCGCGCGTTTGCGCTATAGCTGGAATGACCATCGCCCCTCCGCGCTCGACGGACTGCCGGGCATTGACGCAACGGCGCTGGATCTGTTTGACCGTATGCAACTGGAAAACGTCGTTGCGGTCTGCCGCCAGGCGAAAACCCTTTCCGACGCCGGGCGGCAGCTATTCAACGTTTCCCGTCAGGGGAAAGCCACGGTGAATGACGCTGACCGGCTGCGTAAGTACCTGGCGCGTTTTGGTCTGACGTGGGACGTTTTACAGAATTAACACAGCTCCAGTTGAATATGGTTCTCCGTCAACACCTGCATCACGCCCGGCGGCGGCAGGGTATCGGTGTAGACCGCATCGACCATACTAATGCTGCCCATGTTTACCATCGCGTTACGGCCAAATTTAGAGTGATCCACCACCAGCATCACGTGGCGCGAATTTTCGATAATCGCGCGCTTGGTGCGTACCTCATGGTAGTCAAATTCCAGCAATGAGCCGTCGCTATCAATACCGCTAATACCGAGAATGCCGAAATCGAGACGGAACTGAGCGATAAAGTCCTGCGTCGCTTCGCCAATAATGCCGCCGTCGCGGCTGCGGAGTTCGCCGCCGGCGAGGATAATACGAAAATCCTCTTTCGCCATTAGCGTGTTCGCTACGTTCAAATTGTTGGTCACGATCCGCAAATTACTGTGCCCTAACAGGGCGTGCGCTACGGCTTCCGGCGTCGTGCCGATATCAATAAACAGCGTTGAGCCATTGGGGATCTGGGCCGCGACTTTGCGAGCGATGCGCTCTTTTTCTTCCGTTTGCGTCGCCTTACGATCGTGCCACGGCATGTTCACCGAGCTGGAGGGCAACGCCGCGCCGCCGTGGTGGCGCAAAATCATATTCTGTTCCGCCAGATCGTTAAGATCCCGACGAATGGTTTGCGGGCTGACAGAAAAATGCTCCACCAGCTCTTCCGTACTGACGTACCCCTGTTTTTTCACCAGTTCAATGATCGCGTCATGCCGTTGTGTTTGTTTCATGAATAATCTCTGAAAGTAACCAACCTTGCGCCGGATAGCGGCATTCGCCCTACCCGGCCTGGAAAAATATCTCGACCACAGGCCGGATACGCCTCACGTTCGTTTTCGCGCATTCAGCGTATCAACAAAGGCCATTGCTAAACCGACGATAAGCCCGGCGATGTGCGCGCCGTTCGCCATAGACATGCCAAACCAGTCAAACCAACCAGCGACTATCCACAATAATGCAAAAATAATTAAGCCGCGCTGGAGGTAAATTCCGCTTTGCGGATCGCGCTCTCCGCGCAGCCACACGTACCCCATCAGCGCATAGACGACGCCGGACAGCCCGCCAAACCACGGGCCGCTAAATTTCTGCTGTACATAGCCGCTTAGCAGCGCGCTTACCACCGTAATGACGATTAATTTACCGCTGCCCAGGCGCTTCTCTACCGCCCCGCCGAGATACCACCACCACAGCAGGTTAAAAAGAATATGCATCAGTGAGAAGTGCATAAAGATATGGGTGAAGTAGCGCCAGACTTCAAATTTTAAAACCGGATCGAACGGCCACGCCAGCCACACCATCACCGTCTGATCGCCGATGAGACTCATCGCGATATAGACCAGCACGCAGGCGATCATCACGATCCAGGTAACAGGGCCGGCTCGTTCACGCAGCGTGGCGAGAAAGGGAAAACGGCGGTAGCGTAGCCCGCTGTTAGTCTGCCCGGACTGCCAGCTAGCCGCCAGATAACGCGGATCGCCGGGATTTTCTATAAACCGCGCCAGCTCGACCCGCACACGTTCGGCCTGCGATTCATCCGCCAGCCAGATATCGCTTTGATTATGTTGCTGAATAGTAAGAATGACGCCCTGGGTGGCCATGTAATCAACAAATGCCTGCGCCACGCGAGGATTCGCAAAGGAAGTAATCATCAACATTATTGCTGTCGCTTAGTCCATACAAAAGAAGACAGTATATATACCCTTCTCGTCGGAGGCTGCATCTTTATGGGATTACGCGCCATTCGCGACATCGGCAGGGAAACGGCGATGCCAGGCCTCAAACCCGCCGTCAATGCTGTAAACCGCATCATAGCCTTGCCGAAGCAGATACTGCGCGGCGCCTTTACTACTGTTGCCGTGATAGCACATTACCATCACCGCGGTATCGAAACCATGCTCACGCATAAACGCGCCCAGCGTATCGTTAGTCAAGTGAAACGCCTGCGGCGCATGACCCATGGCATAACTTTGCGGATCGCGAATATCGACCAGCACCGCCGCGCCCTGGTGCAGTTTCTGATACGCCTCTTCTACAGTGATACATTCAAATTGTTCCATGAATCGCTCTTTCATTATTGCCGGTGAAGCCAATTAAGGCATTTTATCGCCCAGTGTACGTTGACGGAGTAGCTTAGCGCCATAATGTTATACATATCACTCTAAAATGTTTTTTCGATGTTACCAATAGCGCGTTTCTTTGCTATTATGTTCGATAACGAACATTTTTGAACTTTAACGAAAGTGCAAGAGGGCAGCATGGAAACCAAAGATCTGATCGTGATAGGCGGGGGCATTAACGGTGCAGGCATCGCGGCTGATGCCGCCGGACGCGGTTTGTCCGTACTCATGCTGGAAGCGCAGGATTTGGCCTGCGCAACCTCTTCCGCCAGTTCGAAACTTATCCACGGCGGCTTACGCTACCTTGAGCACTACGAGTTCCGTCTGGTCAGCGAAGCGCTGGCAGAACGTGAAGTGCTGTTGAAAATGGCGCCGCACATCGCCTTCCCGATGCGTTTTCGTCTGCCGCACCGCCCGCATTTACGTCCAGCCTGGATGATCCGTATCGGTCTGTTTATGTACGATCACCTCGGCAAACGTACCAGTTTACCCAGTTCCACCGGTGTGCGGTTTGGCGCAGATTCGGTGCTCAAACCGGAAATCGTGCGCGGATTCGAATATTCCGACTGCTGGGTAGACGATGCGCGTCTGGTGCTGGCTAACGCACAGATGGTGGTGCGTAAAGGCGGCGAAGTCCTTACCCGTACTCGCGCAACCGCCGCTCGTCGGGAAAATGGCCTGTGGATTGTCGAAGCGGAAGATATCGACACCGGTAAAAAATATGTCTGGCAGGCGCGCGGACTGGTTAACGCCACCGGACCGTGGGTCAAACAGTTCTTCGACGAAGGGATGCACCTGCCGTCACCGTATGGCATCCGCCTGATCAAAGGCAGCCATATCGTCGTGCCGCGCGTCCATAATCAGAAGCAGGCGTATATTCTGCAAAACGAAGATAAGCGTATCGTCTTTGTCATTCCGTGGATGGAAGAGTTTTCGATCATTGGCACAACCGATGTCGAATATAAAGGCGATCCGAAAGCGGTAAAAATTGAAGAGAGCGAAATTAATTACCTGTTGAAGGTCTATAACGCGCACTTCCAGAAACAACTGGGGCGCGATGACATCGTCTGGACGTACTCCGGCGTCCGTCCGCTGTGCGATGATGAGTCCGACTCACCGCAGGCGATCACTCGCGATTATACCCTTGATATTCATGATGAAAACGGCAAAGCGCCGCTGCTTTCCGTGTTTGGCGGTAAGCTCACGACCTACCGTAAGCTGGCCGAACATGCGATGGAAAAACTGGCGTCTTATTATCCAGGCATCGGCCCGGCATGGACCAAAACGTGCGTACTGCCCGGCGGCGACATCGACGGCAGCCGCGAAGATTACGCGGCGAAGCTGCGTCGTCGTTACCCATTCCTGACGGAATCGCTGGCGCGCCACTATTCGCGCACTTACGGCAGCAACACGGAGTGGATTCTCGGCGAAGCCACGTCGCTGCTTGATTTAGGCGAAGATTTCGGTCATGAGTTTTACGAGGCGGAACTCAAGTACCTGGTGGATCACGAATGGGTGCGCCGTACTGAAGACGCTATCTGGCGTCGCACCAAAGAAGGCATGTGGCTGACCGCCGAACAGCAGTCCCGCATCACCCAGTGGCTGGCGGCGTATGTTGAGAAACACCAACTTTCAATGGCGTCGTAATAAAATCCGGGGCGGTTTATACCGCCCTTTTCGCCACATACCGCATTCACTCGCCGGGTTTTGTACAGCCGGGCATATGATTAGTGATACGGTAGCGATCGACACTTATTTGGGTAATAAAGAAGGGTTTTGCCCGCGCTTCGCTATTCCAGAGAGTTTTCCCCGTTTTACACCAGCTTTTATGAGTAAAGTTGGCATAATGAACCACGCACTCCTCCCCCGGCACGCTTTCAAAATGCGCGCGTTTATCACCGTCGGCCACGCTAAAGTCAGCATAAAAAAGATTGCTGTCCAGGTTAAACGTCATTTCTATTTCACTGGCGGACGATGGAAAGAACACAGGTAGCCAGGTCCAGATACCGGACTGCTCGGGTATGGCGGCATAATCAGGAAAATAGCTTACCTGGCGATCATCGCAGGCGGTCAGCACAGCGACGATGATTAATGCCGCACCACACCGGAGGACCTGATTAATCAGCTCAGCAACAATATCTTTATGCCACGAAGTGGATTCACGCCGTGCAATACGAATATCAGCGCCGCTGGCCGGGTCTACGCCTACCCGTTCCACATATAATTTAACATCTTCCATTTAGTCCCTTTATTTCGCGGCCGGATACAGAGGCACATATCCCACATCCTGCACCAACTGTTGTCCCTGCGGGCTTAGAAACCAGTCCACCAGCTTTTGTGTTTCCGCTGTGGGGTGCTCACGGGTGACCATATAAACATCAACCGTGTACGGGTAACTGCCGTTACGAATATTTTCAACCGTCGGGGCAACATCGTTTATCGCCAGTAATTTAATCTCTTTATTGCTGTGCATCTGCGTAGCGTAATAACGAAAGGTATAGCCAATGGCGTTGTGCGTATTGCGATACTCAGCCACGATATCCACCATTTCCCCCATTGCGGTTGCCACTGATGTTGTTTGCGCTGGCATCAGCTTCGTTTCTTTCATTACCTTCGCCAGCATCGCCGTTTGGCTGCCAGAGTTTTCCGGTCGCTGCCAGGGCTTAATGTCGATTGCCTCTCCGCCTACCTCATTCCAGTGGGTGATTCTTCCGCTAAAAATGCCGCGAATTTGTACATCACTCAACGATGACACGGGATTGTTTTGGTTGACGATAAACACAAACGCTTCACGTGCAAAGGGGGTGTAAACCAGTTTTACGCCACTGGCCTCGGCCAATTGCTTTTGAGCAGTGGAAGGCTGGGCGACAAAAATAAGATCGGCATTGCCGTTAAGGATATTTTGATAGGCTTCAATGGTTCCCTGGTTTTCAAGGTAGTCTTCAGGGCAGATATCATCCGGAAAGCGCGTAAGCGCATAAAAAGCCGAGGCGTATAACGGCAAGCCAGCCGTTGCGCCATCGAGCCGCGGCCAATTTTGGGTGAGCAAAAGTGTCGGCTCATCGCGCAGCCCGGTTAGTTTGTTGCCCCATGTGTGCGCCTGATAATCGCGGAAATAAAGATATTCACTGCTCTCGGGAGCGGGATACTTCACGGCATAAAGATGTGACTGGTATACGGCACAGCTCCCGAAAAACAGCAGGCAAATCACCAGCAGATTACGACAAGAGTAGCCCGCACCGCCGCGTAGCACTCCCCAACGCGCACCGCCATACCCTAATGCAAAACAGAGCTGCGAGCCAACCGGGATGAGCAACACTGCCCATACCCAGCCGTTGAAAAAGGATATTACGCTGGGTACTAACCAAAGCGTTTGCACCACCTGGGCGATGGGTTTACGCCCTATCGCGCGAATATTAAGATCGGTGAGAAACATCAGGATGACCCACCCCATCAGCACCACCAGAGCGGGCATAAGCAGGCAGCAATCACGCCATTCTGGATTTACCTCTGATGCATTTCCCTTTCCCCATATTCGGCCACAGAGAAAAATTAACCCCGCGCCCAGAAGCGCTACCGGGATAATGGTCGCCTCCTCAATAGATCGCGCGACGGGGATACTATTTTCAAGAACGCTAATGCACGCCCACATTCCCCCCACGATAATCGTAATAATGTTCACCAGCAGCGGCACGCCGATAAACGCCATTATGATTGACAAAAAAAGCCACTTAGCATTTTTCATTTTTCTATCCGCTAATCCCTGCGATAGCGGAAGTATAAACCCGGTAGTCCTGAGCACCCCCCATGCATTTTTCTGAAATCGCGACGTTAAAACATTCACGATAGCGGCAGACAGAAGTTGAAAGTTCCGGCTGCCGTTTTTTATTTACAGGCTCACATTAACCTGCAAGATCGATCTTTTTCCGCGCCTGCCCAACAGCATCGGCGGCCCGCAATGCCGCCTGCACAGCCTCCGGCGTAATGGTAAACGGCTCGTTGTGTATCGTTTCCCCAGTTTGACAAGACGCCCTGGCAACGGCCAGCAGTTCATCATCGCTAACGCCAGCCAGACCAATATCCGCCAGCGTGGTGGGCAAGCCTATATCTTCACAAAATTGATAAACTTCCTCGATAAGCTCAGGCGCTCTATCGGTGAGCATAAGCATTGCCAGCGTGCCAAACGCAACCTTTTCCCCATGCCAGTATTTGTGCGTGGCGGGCAGTACCGTCAGACCGTTATGAATAGCGTGCGCCGCCGCCAGCCCACCGCTTTCAAAACCAAGCCCGGATAATAGCGTATTCGCTTCAATAACATGTTCGAGCGCCGGAGTAACCTGATGTTGTTCACAGGCAAGTTTCGCCAGGCGCCCATAGCGCATCAAGGTGGTGTAGCAAAAGCGCGCCAGCTCAAATGCGGTCATCGGTCCTGGCCTGGTGGTCATATTGCCAGCCCCTTTGATGCGGCAATCTTCCGCTTCAAACCAGGTTGCCAGCGCATCGCCTATCCCGGAAACCAAAAAGCGTACCGGCGCGGCAGCAATAATACTGCTGTCCACCAGCACAAGTGTCGGGTTACGTGGAATCATCAGGTAGCGTTTGAATTTCCCTTCTGGCGTATAGATAACAACCAGTGAACTGCACGGCGCATCCGTTGAGGCCAGAGTAGGAACCACGGCAATAGGCAACCGCAGGCTGGCGCCGGTTGCTTTTGCCGTATCCAGGGTTTTCCCACCCCCCATACCGACAATCACATCGGCGCCAATTTCCTGCGCGCGTGCGGAGATGCGAGCAATTTCCTCATCACTGCACTCGCTACTGAATACTTCGATATCAAATTCAATCACCCCGTGCAGTGCTGTTGCAACCGCATCCCGGTAGGTGCTGTGAACAACAGGATCCTGCAAAATCAGCGCCTTATGACCGAGTGCGGCCAATTCCTGCGGGAGATGCGTTGTCAACGCTCCTTTACCCTGAACATATCGTGACGGAAAGATCGCGGTAGTAACCATTGTTTCTCCTTAAAAAGCATTAAAGTTCAATATACAGAACAAAAATTCCACATAAAGAATTTAATGCTGTTTACTCTGAACGCACAATGACCAGGTGAGAGCATAATCTTATCCTGTGAGGCAGCGCACAATTTTGGTTATGTATTAGACCGATGAGCAGTTTCCATTGGGTTATCCGCTCTTTCTCACCTTATCTCCGTTCATTTTTGAAGCAAATCACAAAATATAACCTTCCTTAGAGTATGGAATTGACGCTGTATGAATACGTCGGCATAGTGTCAATATACAGAACAACAGTTCCATATAAAGAACATAATTTTTTGATACTAAAGGGATGCAATGATGAGCATTGAAATAGAGAAACCGACCACACGAGGGCGCTGGCTGCATATTATTCCAGCCACGATCCTCGTTTATATCGTGGCCTATATGGACAGGACCAATATCGCCATTGGGATCGCAGGCGGCATGGATGAAGATTTAGGCATGACGGCTTCTTTTGCCGGTCTGGTCGCCGGGATCTTCTTTATTGGTTATATCTTCCTGCAAATTCCCGGCGGTCAGATAGCCGAGCGGCTAAGCGCCAAGAAGTTAATTGCCTGGACAATCGTCGCCTGGGGTGGCTTTGCCCTGCTGACCGGTTTTGTTCAGACACCGACGCAGTTGTTGATTATCCGCTTTGTGCTCGGCGTGGCGGAAGGTGCTGTGTATCCCGCCATTCTGGCGCTGATTGGCCACTGGTTCCCAAATGAGGAGCGCGCCAGGGCTATCGCCTATTTCCAGATGAACCTGGCCGTCGCTTCTATTATTACCGGGCCGCTTTCCGGCTGGCTTATTGAAACCTACGGCTGGCGGGAGATGTTTATCATCGAAGGCTTGCTCTCTCTGGGACTGCTCTTTGTCTGGCTACCTTTGGTTTCCGATCACCCGCATCAGGCAAAGTGGCTGGATCCGAAAGAGCGCGCCTGGATCGAACAAAAATTGCTGGCCGATCGCGCGTTGAGTATTGGCGGAGAACAAAGCAGCATTCGTGGCGTATTAAAAAGCATCAACCTGTGGAAGCTTGTCGGTATCTATTTCTTCGTACAGGTCGGCTTCTATGGCTTCGCGCTATGGATGCCAAATCTGATTAAACACCTGACCGGCAGCGGCATGACCATCGTTGGGGTACTCACTGCGGCGCCTTACGTTCTGTGCATCATCGGTCAGTATTACATCGCCAAATGGTGTGATAAAACGATGAATCGCCGCCTTTACACGGCTATTCCTCTGCTGGGTTTCGCGGTCTGCCTCGCCCTCTCCTTATTACTGAAAGATAACGTCTGGCTCGCCTACGGCATGATGGTTATTTGCGGGTTCTTCCTGCAAGCCTATGCCGGTCCATTCTGGACGCTGCCGCCATTACTCTTCGCCCCCAACGTTCTGGGCGGCGTGCGCGGCACGATCAACGCCCTGGGCAACATCGGCGGCTTTATCGGTCCGTACCTCGTCGGGCTGTTAACGGTGACGTTCTCGCAAACAGCAGGAATGACCGTACTGGTTGCCGCCCTGCTTATCGCCGTTGGACTGCTTTTCAGCTTACCTTCTGTTACCGCTCGTCCTGCAGGTAGCAGCAACACACCTAACACCTCGACGCCGGGTGCGTCACTTAAACAGGAAGGAATCGCCAAATGAGCCAAAAATGTCAACATGCTCGCGACCTGTGGTCGCAGCTCGACGCCCTGCGTCTTGGAATGAATTACAGCAAAGAAGATGTCAATAAACTGCAGGTCCTGGTGGATGATTGCTATGGCGAAAGTCATCCGGGCAGTTTCCATCTTAACCAACTGGGCGATGAAGCCGTGCTGGGTGTTCATGAAAGCGGCGGTCGCGCGGTCCGTCACCATGTGACGGATATCTGCGACGGCTGGGGTCAGGGCCACGATGGGATGAATTACATCCTGGCATCTCGAGAAGCTATTGCCAACATGGTCGAAATTCATGCCTCAGTGGTGCCTTATGATGCCGGTATTCTGATCTCAAGCTGCGATAAATCTATCCCGGCGCATCTGATTGCCGCCGCACGCCTGAACCTGCCGCTGCTGCATATTCCCGGCGGTTCTATGCGTCCGGCACCGAATATGAGTACTTCTGACCTCGGCGGGATCACTGCTAAGTTGAAGAAAGGCGAAATCGGCATTCAGCAAGTAGAAGCCATGCAGCAATGCGGTTGCCCCACCGCCGGAGCCTGCCAGTTTATGGGAACGGCCAGTACCATGCAGTGCATGTCGGAGGCATTGGGGCTGGCCCTGCCAGGCAGCGCTTTGCTGCCATCAACCCTGGCGGAAATTCGCCGCGTTGCCAGAACCGCAGGCCACCAGGCGCTATATCTGGCGGAGAAAAATATCACCACCCATAAGATCCTGACTCCTGCGGCGTTTGAAAATGCTATCAAAGTCCATGCTGCTATTGGTGGCAGCACCAATGCGATGATCCACCTTCCGGCCATCGCTCATGAACTCGGATGGGAGCTGAAGCCCGAACTGTTTGATCGGATCAATAATGAAATCCCTTATCTGACCAATATTCAGCCCAGCGGTGAATACGTTACCGAAATGATGTGGTTCGCAGGCGGCGTGCCAATGGTGCAATGGTATCTGCGCGATTATCTGGATCTTGATGTTCTTACCGTGACTGGCCGTACGCTCGGCGACAACCTGGAAATGCTCCATCAATCTGGCTTCTTTACCCGCAACCACGGTTACCTCAACAATTACAAAGTCAGTCCGGAGGAGGTGATCCGTAAACCAGAAAATGCCACCAAAAAAGGGTCGATTGCGGTACTGAAAGGCAACATCGCGCCTGAAGGAGCGGTCATTAAATACGCGGCCTGTGCACCGGATATGCACCACCATACCGGTCCTGCTCGGGTCTTTAACTCCGAAGAAGACGCTCAGCAGGCCATCATCCATAACCATATCGAACCCGGCGACGTCATTTTCATTCGCTACGAAGGCGCAAAAGGCTCTGGCGCACCGGAAATGCTGATGACAACCGATGCCATCGTGTATGACAAACGCCTCGACGGAAAAGTCGCATTGATTACCGACGGTCGTTTCTCTGGAGCGACCAGCGGGCCATGTGTCGGACACGTCTCGCCAGAAGCCGCTGATGGCGGGCCGATTGCCCTGGTGGAAGATGGTGATTTAATCGAAATGGATGTGAAAGGCCGCAAGCTCAATATTGTAGGGATCGACGGGATGCCTAAAACAGAAGAGGAAATACGCCGCTGTCTTGAAGAGCGTCGAGCAAGCTGGAAGAAACCTGATTATTCAAACTGTCGCGGCGTCTTTAAACAGTTCACCGCTAATGCAACATCATTAATGGCCGGAGCCTGGCTTAAATAATATCCCTGGCGGGCTACGGCTCGCCTGTTTTAAGGATCAATACATGACTCAGATTACGAAATTTCACGGCGTATTTCCGCCAGTTCCGACCATTGTTAATGCGCAGGGAGAGTTAGATAAAGTCGGCATGGCAACCTTGCTGGATCATCTTATTGCAAGCAAGGTCAATGGCGTATTACTGCTGGGCAGCGGGGGGGAATTTTGCCATATGACCAATGCGCTGCGTCTGGAAACCGCAGAGTTTTGCGTCCGTCATATTAACCGCCGTATTCCAGTACTATTAGGTATTAGCAGCACCAGCACGCAGGAAGTGATTGAGTATGGTCAGCATGCCGACCGACTCGAAGTCGATGCCGTGCTGGTACTCAATCCCTACTATGCCAGATTGACCGATGAGTATATTTATCATCATTTCAAAACCGTGGCTAATAACATAAAAAGCCCGGTGATTCTCTACAACTTCCCAGCATTGACGGGACAGGACCTTAGCGTTGATTTAATTACCCGGCTGGCGCAGGATCACCCCAATATTATCGGCATTAAGGATACCGTTGATAATATCAGCCATATTCGTGAAATCATCAATAATGTCAGGCCAGTGCGTCCGGACTTCGTTATTTTCTCCGGCTATGATGAATATATGATGGATACGCTTATCTTAGGCGGCAACGGCGGGATCCCAGCGACAGCGAACTTTGCGCCGCAGCTAACCTGCGGGATCTACCGCGCGTGGTGTGAAAAAGAGTATGAGACAATGTTCGGATTACAGCGCAGGCTGTCCGCGCTTTCCACTATTTACAGCCTGGATTCACCTTTCTTCGGGATAATCAAAAAGGCAATTCAGCTTAGCGGAGTCGATATTTCAACTCATGTAATGCCCCCCGTTTTGCCGGCAAATGAAGAACATATTTCGAATTTGAAGCAGATCTTACAGCGTGCGGGACTTTAAGCTATGACGAAAGCGGGCTTCTTGCCCGCTGTGTCTTTTTATTTCAGCACATCAGACGCGTCAGGCTACGGCTGGCATCCATCATCAGCGTAGCAAGCGACTCGCGTTTATCATCGGGGATCTGGAACGTAACGCCGGATACGCTCAGGGCGGCGATCACTTTCCCCTGCGTATTGAATACCGGCACCGCAATGCAGCGCACGCCAAGGGAGTCTTCTTCATTATCATAACCCCAGCCGCGACGGCGAACTCCTGCTAACTCCTGCTTAAGGATATTCACATCTGTGATCGTCGTATCCGTAAAACGCGTTAATATCTGATCTGGAGGCAGCAACTCCTCCAGCTCTTCCCCGCTAAGCCATGCAATCAGCACCTTCCCCAGCCCTGAGCTATGTAATGAGAGGCGCTTGCCCTCCCAGCTTCGAATCACAATAGCCTGTGGGCTTTCGACTTTCAGAAGATAAATGGGGGCATCGCCCTCCAGAACGCCAAGATGGCAGGTCAGGCCGGTGTTATCGCGAATCTCTTCAAGAATCGGTAACGCGATTTTTTTAATGTCATACTGTTCCGCCGCTTTATTACCTAATTCATACAGGCGTAGCCCCAGATAATACTTGTCTTTTTCCTGGCGTAATAACCCATGCTCCACCATGCCGTTGAGCAAAGATGAGGTACTGCTTTTCGCAATCCCTGAATTTTGATGGATCTGGGTAAACGTTGCGCCATCGCACTCCAGAAGGTAAGCAAATACGCGCATAATTTTATCGAGAGCCGGAATAGATGTCGTAATCTTTTTCATATTATTATCAATTAATTATGGATTTTTCTGCTAATACTATACACCAGTACTCAACCCTTTTTCCATGACAGAGACCAAGTGCCGCTAACAGATTCAGCAGACGAATATCGGCATACCCCCCGAATATACCACGATAAAAAACGGGGCCGTTTGGCCCCGTTCTCAAGCGTTAAACCGCTACAACCGCACCGGATCAATATGCCAGATATTTTCGGCATACTCTTTGATGGTTCTGTCCGATGAGAAGTAGCCCATATTGGCAATGTTGAGCATCGCTTTCGTCGTCCACTCTTCCGGGCGACGATACAACTCATCCACCTTATCCTGGCAGTCCACGTAGCTGCGGTAGTCCGCCAGCACCTGATAGTGATCGCCAAAGTTAATCAGCGAATCTACCAGATCGCGGTAACGGCCTGGCTCTTCCGGATTAAAGACGCCGCTACCAATCTGCGTCAGTACCTGATGTAGCTCTTCATCTTTTTCATAATAGTCGCGAGGCTTATAACCCTGCCTGCGCAATGCTTCCACCTCTTCGGCAGTATTACCGAAGATAAAGATATTCTCCTCGCCGACATGCTCCTGCATCTCTACGTTCGCGCCATCCAGCGTACCAATGGTGAGCGCGCCGTTCAGGGCAAATTTCATATTACTGGTGCCGGAAGCTTCTGTCCCTGCCAGCGAAATCTGCTCAGACAGGTCGGCAGCGGGAATGATCACCTGCGCCAGGCTGACGCTGTAGTTCGGGATAAACACTACTTTCAGCTTGTCGCCAATCTGCGGATCGTTGTTAATCACTTTCGCCACGTCGTTGATCAGATGAATAATGTGTTTTGCCATGTAATAGGCGGAAGCCGCCTTACCGGCAAAAATATTCACCCGCGGCACCCAGTCGGCCTCCGGATTTTCTTTAATGCGGTTATAGCGGGTAATGACATGCAGTACGTTCATCAACTGCCGCTTGTATTCGTGAATACGCTTAATCTGCACGTCAAATAACGCTTTAGGGTTCACCACCACATTCAGTTGTTGCGCTATCACTACCGCCAGCCGTTTTTTATTTTCCAGCTTCGCCTGACGCACCGCATGATTGACCAGCGGATAATCACAATGCTGCTTCAGCTCGCTGAGCTGACTAAGATCGGTACGCCAGGTACGACCAATATTCTCATCCAGCACGTCAGACAGCGGCGGGTTTGCCAGCGCCAGCCAGCGGCGCGGCGTAACGCCGTTAGTGACGTTACAAAAACGGGTCGGAAAAATCTTCGCAAAATCCGCGAACAGCGACTGCACCATCAGGTTGGAATGGAGTTCAGAAACGCCGTTGACTTTATGGCTGACCACCACCGCCAGCCAGGCCATCCGTACCCGGCGACCGTTCGACTCATCAATAACCGACGCGCGTCCAAGCAGGCTGGTATCGTTGGGATATTGCTCCTGCAACGTTTTCAGGAAATAGTCGTTAATCTCGAAGATAATCTGCAGGTGCCGGGGCAGAATTTTCCCCAGCATATCGACAGGCCAGGTCTCCAGCGCCTCGCTCATCAACGTATGGTTGGTGTAAGAGAAGACCTGACAGCACACCTCAAACGCGTCGTCCCAGCTAAATTTATGTTCATCAATCAGCAGGCGCATCAGCTCCGGAATTGACAGCACCGGATGCGTATCATTGAGGTGAATGGCGATTTTATCCGCCAGATTCTCATAGGTTTTATGCAGTTGATAATGACGGTGCAGGATATCCTGCACTGTCGCCGAGACCAGAAAATACTCCTGGCGCAGGCGTAGCTCTCGTCCGGAATAGGTGGAATCGTCCGGATAGAGCACCCGTGAAACATTCTCAGAGTGGTTTTTATCTTCCACCGCCGCAAAGTAGTCGCCCTGGTTGAATTTACCGAGGTTGATTTCACTACTGGCCTGCGCATTCCACAGCCGCAGTGTGTTAGTGGCGTCGGTGTCGTAACCGGGGATGATCTGATCGTACGCGACGGCCAGAATCTCTTCCGTCTCAATCCAGCGCGCTTTTTTACCTTCCTGCTGAATGCGCCCGCCAAAAAGCACCTTATAGCGCGTATTGTGGCGCTTGAACTCCCACGGGTTGCCATATTCCAGCCAGTAATCCGGAGATTCTTTTTGCCGCCCGTCGACAATATTCTGCTTAAACATGCCGTAGTCGTAGCGAATGCCATACCCGCGACCCGGTAATCCTAGCGTCGCCAGCGAGTCCAGGAAGCAAGCCGCCAGCCGTCCTAAGCCGCCGTTGCCAAGCCCTGGGTCATTCTCTTCATCGATCAGCTCTTCGAGATCTAAGCCCATGGCCTCCAGCGCGCCTTTAACGTCATCATAAATGCCCAGCGAGAGCAGCGCGTTAGAGAGGGTACGACCAATCAAAAACTCCATCGACAGGTAATAAACCTGCCGGGTTTCCTGCGATAATTGGGCTCGATTAGAACGCAGCCAGCGCTCCACCAGACGATCGCGCACCGCGAACAACGTGGCGTTCAGCCATTCATGTTTATTGGCAATGACCGGGTCTTTACCAATCGTAAACATCAGCTTATAGGCAATAGAATGCTTAAGCGCCTCAACGCTGAGTGTGGGCGATGCATAAGTAAACGGAGCATTCATATAAATGATTCCTGGATGACTATTTCAAGCGATAGTACAGCTCGCGGTATGATTTCGCGGCAACTTGCCAGCTAAAATCCATCGCCATCGCCTGCCGTTGTACAAACCGCCAAAGCGAAGGCCGTGACCACAACACAAAAGCACGCCGAATCGCGCGTAGCAACGACCAGGCATTACTGTCTTCAAAGACAAAACCGCTGGCGATACCGTCCGCCAAATTTTCCAGCGAACTGTCGGAGACCGTATCGGCCAACCCCCCGGTACGCCGCACCAGAGGCAGCGTGCCATACTTTAAGCCATATAACTGCGTTAAGCCGCACGGTTCGAAACGACTGGGCACCAGAATGACGTCCGCGCCGCCCATAATACGATGCGAGAAAGCTTCGTGATAGCCGATCTGTACGCCAACCTGCCCTGGGTGTTCCGCCGCCGCCGCGAGGAACCCTTCCTGAAGCACCGGATCACCCGCGCCGAGTAGCGCCAACTGCCCGCCCTGCTCCAGCAGCCCCGGTAACGCCTCCAGCACCAGATCCAGACCTTTCTGGTTGGTCAGACGGCTTACCACGGCGAACAGCGGCACTTTGTCGTTAACCTTCAACCCCATCGCAATTTGTAGCTGACGCTTGTTTTCCGCCTTCTCTTCCAGGGTATCGCGCTTGTAGCGCGACGCCAGCAGCAGATCGGATTCCGGGTTCCAGATCTTCTCATCCACGCCGTTCAGTATGCCGGACAAGCGCCCTTCCAGATGACGCTGGCGCAGCAGTCCTTCCATACCATAAGCAAACTTCGGTTCAGTAATTTCACGCGCATAGGTCGGGCTCACCGCCGTAATATGGTCGGCATAGTACAAACCGGCCTTCAAAAAGGAGAGTTGTCCGTTGAACTCCAGCCCATGCATATTAAAGAATGACCACGGCAGTTCGATGTCATCCATATGCTTTGCATAAAACATGCCTTGATAGGCCAGGTTGTGTACGGTAAAGACCGATTTCGCCGGCCGCCCGCGCGCCGCCAGATAGGCGGGCGCCAGCCCGGCGTGCCAGTCATGGGCGTGCACCACGTCGGGGCGCCAGAATGGATCAAGTCCGCAGGCCATTTCACAGCCGACCCACCCTAACAGGGCAAAGCGCAGCACGTTATCGGTATAGGCATATAAATTCGTATCGTGATAGGGACTGCCTGGACGCTCGTACAGATGCGGCGCGTCGATCAGATAAATGCCCACGCCGTTATAATGCCCGAACAGCAGCGATATCTTACCTGCGAAAGTATCGCGGCGGCTCACCACATGCGCATCGGGTATCCCCCGACGGATATCGGGAAACCCTGGAAGCAGAACGCGAACATCAACACCATCCGCAATTTGTGCCGCAGGCAACGCGCCTATCACATCCGCCAGCCCCCCAGTCTTCAGCAAGGGGAACATCTCTGAACATACATGTAAAACCTGCATTATCGCTCCTGTTTGACCTGCAGTTTGCGCAGCATTTCACGCGTGACCAGTACAATACCTTCTTCTGAACGGTAGAAACGACGAGCGTCCTCTTCCGCATTTTCACCAATCACCATGCCTTCCGGGATAATACAGGCACGGTCAATAACACAGCGACGTAAACGGCAGGAGCGTCCTACCCAAACCTCAGGTAACAACACTGCCGAATCAATATTACAAAAAGAATTTATTCTCACCCGTGGGAAGAGCACAGATTGCACCACCACCGAACCGGAGATAATGCAGCCGCCGGAGACCAGCGAGTTCAGCGTCATACCGTGGCTACCGGAGCGGTCCTGCACGAATTTCGCAGGCGGTAGCGATTCCATATGCGTACGGATAGGCCAGTTCTGGTCATACATATCCAGCTCCGGCGTCACCGAGGCTAAATCCAGGTTCGCCTTCCAGTAAGCTTCCAGCGTACCTACATCGCGCCAGTACGGTTCGGCTTGTGGATCGGACTGCACGCAGGAGAGCGGGAAAGGATGCGCGTAAGCCATACCTTCGCGGGTGATTTTGGGGATAATGTCTTTACCGAAATCGTGGCTGGACGCGTCATCTTTATCGTCTGCCGCCAGCAATTCATACAGGTAATCGGCGTCAAAAACGTAAATGCCCATACTGGCCAGCGCTTTGCTGGCGTCACCAGGCATTGCGGGGGGATTCGCCGGTTTTTCGACAAAATCAATAATCTTGTCGCTTTCATCGACCGCCATCACGCCGAACGCCGTCGCTTCTTTGATCGGCACCGGCATACAGGCCACCGTGCAACGCGCGCCCTTTTCAACGTGATCGATCAACATACGCGAGTAGTCCTGCTTATAGATATGATCGCCTGCCAGGATGACGACATATTCCGCTTTATAGCGACGAATAATATCCAGGTTCTGGGTCACCGCGTCTGCCGTGCCGCGATACCAGTTTTCGCCCTTCATACGCTGTTGAGCTGGCAGCAGATCGACAAATTCGTTCATCTCTTCGCTAAACAGTGACCAGCCGCGCTGAATATGCTGCACCAGCGTATGGGACTGATACTGAGTGATCACGCCGATACGGCGAATCCCGGAGTTCAGACAATTAGATAAGGCGAAATCGATGATGCGGAACTTCCCACCAAAGTGGACGGCTGGTTTGGCGCGTTTGTTCGTTAAATCTTTTAGACGCGTGCCGCGGCCGCCGGCCAGGATTAGGGCAACAGATTTCAATGGCAGCTGGCGCGCCAACATTACACGATCGTTCTTCTCTAAACTCACCATGATTAACTCCTTTTTTATCCTCTCTGGAACACACACAGTCCATGCGCAGGTCCCTGCCAGACCGCCGTTATCACCGGATTATCCTCTCCAGCGAATGGGGGAACGGCGCGCCATTCCCCTTCGGGTAAAACTATATCTGTCACCTCAAGCGTGGCATTTATCGCAATCAGAAAACGGTCCGACAACAGAATTTGCATCAGCTTAGGCCCGTTTTGCCACTCATCCGCACTCAAGGGTTGCGCGTTTTTATTTAGCCAACGCACGTTGCCATCGCCTTCTTCCCACCAGCTATTGCCGGTTAAAGCCGGTATCTGCTGACGCAAACGAATCAGCGCGGCGGTAAACGTGGTTAACCCACGATTTGCCTGCTGCCAGTCCAGCCAGGTTAAGGCATTATCCTGACAGTAGGCGTTATTGTTGCCGTGCTGGCTATGGCCGTGTTCATCGCCTGCCAGCAGCATCGGCGTTCCCTGAGAGAGCAGTAGCGTCGCCAGCAGGGCATGAATGCTGTCGCGCCGCCGCTCCATTAAATCAAGCGGACCGCCTAATCCTTCTTTACCATGATTGTCGCTGTAATTGCTGTTGGTGCCGTCGCGATTTTCCTCACCGTTCGCCTCATTGTGTTTCTGATTGAAACAGACGCAGTCCCGGAGCGTAAAACCGTCATGCGCCGTGAGCAGATTGACAGAGGCGCCGGGCGCGCGGCCATTGCGTTTAAACACATCGCTGGAAGCGGCGAAACGACAGGCAAACTCCCCGGTCGTCAGGTTACGCGGCAACCAGAATCGGCGGGCCGCATCGCGAAAATGATCGTTCCACTCGGCAAATGGTGGCGGAAAATTCCCGACCTGATAGCCGCCCTCGCCAATATCCCACGGTTCAGCAATCAGCTTGACCGTTGATAACACAGGACACGCTTTAATCGCGGCGAACAGCGGCGCATCCTGGCGAAACGTCGGCGTGCGCCCCATGACGGACGCCAAATCAAAACGAAAACCATCGACATGACAGGTTTCCACCCAATAGCGCAAACACTCGCACGCGTATTCCACCACGCCGGGATGGCTTAAATTGAGCGTGTTGCCGCACCCCGTCCAGTTGTGATAATCGCCATCGTCCCTTATCCAATAATAGCTACGGTTATCAATTCCGCGCAGGGAGAAGGTTGGACCGTCCAGATCCAGCTCGGCGCTATGGTTTAATACGATGTCCAGAATGACCTCAATCCCCGCGCGATGCAGCGCTTTCACCGCATCGCGAAACTCGTCCAGCGCCGTCTCGGGCGAACTGGCCCAGGCGGGATGCAGCGCGAACATCGCCATCGGGTTGTAACCCCAATAATTGGTCAGCCCCATACGTTGCAGGCGCGGCTCGCTGGCAAACTGCGCCACCGGCAACAGTTCCAGCGCCGTAATGCCAAGCTGTTTGAAGTACGCCACCATGACCGGATGACCGAGCGCTTTATAGGTACCGCGTATCTCTTGGGGGAGTTCCGGATGCAGGTAGGTAAGCCCTTTGACATGTGCTTCATAGATGACCGTTTTTCCCCACGGCGTGCGCGGCGCGGCGTCATCTTCCCAGTCATAATGGTCGCTGATTACCACGCTTTTCGGCGCCACCGCCGCGTTATCGCGGTAGTCCGGTTCATCGTGTCCGCCGTGCAACAGCGGATGATCTTTTAGTTCGCCCTCGACCCGGCGCGCATAAGGGTCAAGCAGTAACTTCGCCGGATTAAACCGATGCCCCTGCGCTGGTTGCCACGGGCCATGTACGCGGTAGCCATAGCGCAAACCTGGCCTGGCGCCTGCCAGATAACCATGCCAGACATCGCCGCGACGTCCTGGCAGGTCATAGCGACGCTCATTCCCTCGGGAATCAAAAACGCACAGCTCTACGCGCTCCGCATGGGCGGAAAAGAGCGTGAAATTCACGCCATGACCGTCATACGTTGCGCCATGCGGCGTTGCTTCGCCGATCGCAAGCTGCGTCATTCCCCCTCCCGCATCAGCCAGATCGTCGCCAACGGCGGTAACGTCAGGTTAAGAGAGTGCTGACGGCCATGGCTTTCGATCTCATCGCTGTGCACCACGCCGCCATTGCCGGTGTTGCTACCGTGATAATGCATCGAATCAGTATTGAGAATTTCACGCCAGCGTCCCGGCTGGTTGATGCCAAAGCGGTAGTCGTGGCGAGGAACGGGCGTAAAGTTGCTGGCGACGATGATCTCGTTACCGGCTTTATCACGGCGTACAAAAATCAGTACCGAGCGTTCATTGTCATCGACCACCAGCCACTCAAAGCCGTAAGCATCAAAATCCAGCTCATGCAACGCTTTATGGTGGCGATAGGTGTGGTTGAGATCGCGTACCAGACGCTGAACCCCGTGGTGCCAGTTATCGCCCCCCTCCAGCAAGTGCCAGTCGAGGCTGGCGTCATGGTTCCACTCGCGTCCCTGGGCAAACTCATTTCCCATAAACAGCAGTTTCTTGCCGGGGAAGGCCCACATCCAGCCATAATAGGCGCGCAGGTTGGCAAATTTTTGCCACGCATCGCCCGGCATACGATCGAGAATGGATTTCTTGCCGTGAACCACCTCATCGTGCGACAGCGGCAGAACAAAGTTTTCGGTATGGTTGTACAACATACCAAAGGTCAGCTTGTCGTGATGATACTGGCGGTACACCGGGTCCAGCTTCATGTAGTCCAGCGTGTCGTGCATCCAGCCCAGATTCCACTTGTACCAGAACCCCAGGCCGCCCGTTTCCGGTGGACGCGTCACGCCAGCGAAGTCTGTCGACTCTTCCGCCATGCTGACCGCGCCGGGCACCTGCTCGCCAATAATGCGGTTGGTATTACGCAGAAACTCAATGGCTTCCAGGTTTTCACGACCACCGAACTCGTTCGGTATCCACTCGCCCTCTTTGCGGCTGTAGTCGCGGTAGATCATAGAGGCCACCGCATCGACACGCAGCGCATCAATCCCAAAACGCTCCATCCAGTACAGGGCGTTACCCACCAGATAATTACTGACTTCACGACGACCATAGTTGTAGATCAGCGTATTCCAGTCCTGGTGATAGCCCTCGCGCGGGTCGCTGTGCTCATAGAGGTGGGTGCCGTCAAACTCCGCGAGGCTAAATTCATCGGACGGGAAATGGCCCGGCACCCAGTCGAGAATGACGTTAAGGCCCGCCGCATGGGCCGCATTGATGAAATAGCGGAAGTCGTCCCGCGTACCAAAGCGGCGGGTCGGCGCGTAGAGTCCGGTCGGCTGGTAGCCCCAACTGCCGTCAAACGGATGTTCGTTGACCGGCAAGAGTTCAAGGTGCGTAAAGCCCATCCATTTGGCGTAAGGCACAAGCTGATCCGCCAGCTCACGATAGCTCAGCCAGAAATTGTTATCCGTATGGCGGCGCCATGAACCTAAATGCACCTCATAAATCGAGATCGGCGCATCAAACTGATTGGCTTTTTGTCGTTCTTCGCTTGGCGTCACTTTCTCCGGCAGTCCGCAAATCATCGACGCCGTTTCCGGACGCATCTGCGCCTCAAAAGCATAGGGATCGGCTTTAATGCGCAGATTACCGTTCGCATCAAGCAGCTCGAATTTATACAGTTGTCCATTATGCGCGCCGGGGATAAACAGCTCCCAAATACCGCTCTCTTTGCGCAGACGCATCGGGTGGCGACGCCCATCCCAATAGTTGAATTGCCCGACAACCGAAACGCGACGAGCATTAGGCGCCCAGACGGAGAAACGGGTGCCGGTGACGCCATCTATCGTATCGGCGTGCGCGCCCAGCGTTTCATAAGGACGCAGGTGGGTGCCTTCCGACAATAGCCAGGCATCCATTTCCTGTATTAATGGACCAAAACGGTAAGGATCGTCGATGAGGTTCTGCTGTCCGTGCCAGGTCACGGCGAGCTGATAGCGAAAGAAATTTTTACGTCGGGGTAAAACGCCGCAGAAAAAACCGCGAGCGTCGAGACATTCCAGTTTGCCGACTTTACGTCCGGTCTTGGGTTCAATCACCCATACGTCGGTGGCGTCAGGTAATAGGGCGCGGACTTCTAGTCCGGCTTGGGTCTGGTGCATTCCGAGTACGGAAAAAGGGTCCGCAAAATGTCCTGCAATTAGCGCATTAATCACGTCTCTATCGATACGACTGGACATGGTTTGTCATCCTGTTTTGTGGCGTCACTCCATCTCACTGAATTCAACATCAGGTAGTGACACTTCTTTGACCTGAACGGCGCAGCACACTGTGCATCCTATCTGCGTCGTCCTACCTTCAGGTTAGGCTTAATACCCGCGGGATTAAGCTACCCTTAAAGAATAGCCAATGCTCTGCTTAACTCCTGATAAAAATGAAACATCTGCGTTTACTCCTGTATTACGCAAAAAAAGGGTGACGATGCACCCCTGGTTTAACACAAATTTCCCCGCCGGATGGCGGCGCTGACGCGCCTTATCCGGCCTACAGAACCACACGCAGGCCCGATAAGCGCTGCAATAGCCACTACGCCAACTGGCGCAGCATTCGACGCAGCGGCTCGGCGGCGCCCCATAACAACTGGTCGCCTACGGTAAACGCCGATAAGAACTCTGGCCCCATGTTCAGCTTACGCAGACGACCAACCGGCGTAGTCAACGTGCCGGTCACCGCCGCCGGGGTTAATTCGCGCATAGTGATATCACGATCGTTCGGCACCACTTTCGCCCACGGATTATGTGCCGCCAGCAGTTCTTCCACCGTCGGAATGGATACCTCTTTTTTCAGCTTGATGGTGAACGCCTGGCTGTGACAGCGCAGCGCGCCGACGCGCACGCACAAACCATCAACCGGGATCACAGAGGCAGTATTGAGGATCTTGTTGGTTTCCGCCTGGCCTTTCCACTCTTCGCGGCTTTGGCCGTTATCAAGCTGTTTGTCGATCCAGGGGATCAGGCTTCCCGCCAGCGGTACGCCAAAGTTATCAACCGGCAGCTCTCCGCTGCGGGTCAATGCCGTAACTTTGCGTTCAATATCAAGAATTGCGGAAGACGGCGTCGCCAGTTCATCGGCGACATGGCCATACAACTGCCCCATTTGGGTTAACAGCTCGCGCATATGGCGCGCGCCGCCGCCGGAGGCGGCCTGATAGGTCGCGACGGATACCCAGTCAACGAGATTATGGGCAAAGAGACCGCCCAGCGACATCAACATCAGGCTAACGGTACAGTTACCGCCCACAAAGGTCTTCACGCCATTGTTCAGGCCGTCGGTAATCACGTCCTGGTTAACCGGGTCGAGAATAATAATGGCATCATCTTTCATGCGCAGCGTAGAAGCCGCGTCAATCCAGTAACCCTGCCATCCGCTTTCGCGCAGCTTTGGATAAATTTCGTTGGTATAATCGCCGCCCTGGCAGGTCACGATGATATCGAGCGCTTTTAGCGCATCCAGATCAAAAGCGTCCTGTAGCGTGCCGGTGGAGGTGTCGCCGAAGGTGGGCGCCGCCTGTCCAAACTGGGAGGTAGAAAAGAAAACAGGGCGAATAGCGTCGAAATCGCGCTCCTCTACCATGCGTTGCATGAGAACAGAGCCGACCATTCCGCGCCAGCCGATAAAACCAACATTTTTCATAGCGTTTTTTTCCTGCAAAGAGATGTGCTGTGTATGCGCGCCAGTATCCTGTGGCGCATCCTTCACCATACAAAAAGCAGCCAAAGTCGCAAGTGAAATTAATCAATGATAGCGAAGCCATCAGTAATGCGACTTATCCTGCCTTACCGCGCAAGCAGAAAGTCCAGTGGCGATTATCAGGGAATTTGCGTTAGGAAGGGAATCATTTCCGTCGCTGTTTTATTGATCCTAATTATGGATCAGCGTAGAAATTTGCCTGTTTTTATGCGCGTACTGAAACATGGCGAGGCAAAACGTCGTTGGGCGATTGCCATGCACACCTCAATAAAAAAACCGGGTAGCGATTACGCCTTACCCGGCTTACGGTGTCGATATGTGCCCGTTTCCAGGCCCGGTAAGCACAGCGCCACCGGGCAACAAGACTCAGCTCAGCAGTTGGAAAGCAATCATCCCAACAATCGCGCCGACCGTGCCGAGGATAGTTTCCATCATCGTCCAGGTCTTCAGCGTCTGCGCTTCGGTCGCGCCGGTAAATTTACCGAACAGCCAGAAGCCAGCGTCGTTAACATGAGAAACCACAATTGAACCGCCGGCGATACAGATAGAGAGCGCCGCCATCTGCGCGCCGGAGAAATTCAGTTGCTCTATGACCGGCATCACCAGACCGACCGCGGTTAAACACGCCACGGTCGCGGAGCCCTGAATGATGCGCACCGCCGCCGCCAGCACAAAGCAGGTAATGGCAATCGGCAGTCCCATACCGGTTAACGCTTCGCCCAGCGCCGGGCCGACGCCGGAGTCAACCAGTACCTGTTTGAACACCCCGCCTGCGCCAATCACCAGCAGGATAATGCCCGCCGGTTGCAGCGCGTGGCCGCAGATTTCCATCACTTTGTCTTTCGGCATCCCCTGACGCATCGCCAGGCCATAAATCGCTACCAGACAAGCGACCAGAATCGCAGTGAAGGGGTGACCGATAAACTCAAACCATTCGTAAGCGGTGGAACCTTCCGGCACAAAACGCGCGGCGATCGTTTTCAGCCCTACCAGCACCAACGGCAACAGAATCAGCGACAGGCTGAAGCCGAAAGAAGGCATTTTACCTTCACCCAGATGCGGCTCGGTAATGTCGTCAGGAATACGCAGCTCAACGTAACGGCTGATAAAATTCCCCCACAGCGGCCCGGCGATAATCATGCCAGGAATGGCGGCGCACAGCCCAATCAGGATCATCCAGCCGAAATCAGCATGCATCTGGGAAGCCAGCAGCATCGGCGCAGGCCCAGGCAACAAAAACGCCGCGGCTGCCGCCACGCCCGCAAACAGCGGAATGACCAGCTTCACCAGGTTTGTGCCGGTATGACGCGCCATAGAGAACGCCACGCTTATCAGCAGCACAATCGCCACTTCAAAGAATAGCGGGAGCGCGCAAATCAGCCCGGCAAGGCCAATCGCATAGTGCGCGCGGTTATGGCCAAAGGATTTAAGCATTTTCACGGCTATCTGATCGACCGCGCCGGTTTCATGCAGAATCTTGCCGAACATCGCCCCCAGCGCGACCACAATCGCCAGGAAGCCCAGCGTGCCGCCCATCCCTTTTTCCATGGTCGCGGCGATTTTATCAAGCGGCATCCCTGAAAAAAGCCCCGCGCCCATTGAGACGACCATTAACGCGACGAAGGCGTGCATACGCGCCTTCATCACGAGAAACAGCAGCAGTAAGACGGAACCGACGGCGGTTAAAACCAGTGTTAATGTACTCACAGCGTACTGCCTTTATTGATGACCTCAATGGTGCTCGCCACAACGCCTTCCAGCGGCTGGTCGATATCCACCACCAGAACATCGCGTTCGTCGGCACCCGGCTCTTGCAGCGTTTCAAACTGCGTCACCAGCATCTGGGTTTTGAAGAAATGACCTTTGCGCGCTTTCAGACGGCTTTCAATGACGTCGAAATCACCTTTCAGATAGATAAAGGAGAGGTTCGGGTTTCCCTCGCGCAGCAGGTCGCGATAATGTTTTTTCAGTGCGGAACAGACGATCAGCGAGATTTTATTGGTACGCTGCATCGCGAAAGCGGCGTCGTTCAGCGCCTGTAACCACGGTTTGCGGTCATCATCATTCAACGGCTCGCCGGAAGCCATTTTTTCAATATTGCAGCGCGGATGCAGAAAATCGCCGTCCAGAAACGCGGCATGAAGCTGATGCGCCACGGCGCTTGCGACAGCGGATTTACCGCTGCCTGATACGCCCATCAGAACGTAAACGTGGTGATCATGATTAGTCGTGCTCAAAGCGGGCCCCCACTCTACAAGTTGCAAAATTTGTTACGGGTAACTGTTATCGGTAACATTGTCCAACCGCACCATTCACGACGCAATGACCATTCGTGCCAAAAGTGAATAAGTGTGAGCTACTTCAAAGTTGTCAGACTAAATAGATCCGCCCGGTGACAAGGTGAAACCTAAATCTAACATTTTCGGCGTGACCATTTCGCCGCGAATGCGGGCCAACAGACGTTCCGCGCCAATGCTGCCCATTCGCTCGCGCGGCGTCAGGACGCTTGCCAGACGCGGTTCCATCACCTGGCCGATGTCATGACCGTGGAACCCGGCGATCGCCATGTCGTCCGGGATTTTTAGCCCCAGGCGCTGGCATTCGAAGGCCGCCCCCACCGCCAGGTCATCGTTGGTGCAAAAAATACCGTCAAGCTGTGGGTATTCGCGTCGCGCCTGGCGCATGAGTTCGATACCGGAAGAGTAGGATGAAGATTGCTCCATCATCACACTGTAAGGAACCAGTCCTGCGTCCCGCATCGCCTGTTCATAACCCTTCTGCTTGATGATAGTACGTTCGTCGAGGCGCGCCCCCAGATAGGCGATATGACGATGACCACGCGCGATAATCGCGGCGGTCATCTGACGGGCGGCCTCGAAGTTGTCAAAACCGACGGCAATATCGAGACACGGCGACTGGCTGTCCATCAGTTCCACCACCGGAATCCCGGCGACTTCGATCATTTTTAAGGTGCGCGGCGTATGGGTACGCTCAGTGAGGATCAGGCCGTCGATATTCCAGGAGAGCATCGATTCCAGGCGCTCCTGCTCCATCTCCGGTTTATAGCCGTAGTGCGCCAGCATGGTTTGATAACCATGCGCGTCGGTGACAGCCTCAATGCCGCGTAACACTTCCGCAAAGACCTGGTTGGTTAAAGACGGCAGCAGAACGCCAATGGCGCGACTGGTGGCGTTGGAAAGAATGTCAGGCGCGCGATTAGGAATGTACCCGAGCTCATCAAGCGCAGCCGCAATTTTACCCCGCAGCGCGACGGAGACCTGCTCCGGATTACGCAAAAAACGGCTGACCGTCATTTTGGTCACGCCCACACGGTCGGCCACATCCTGAAGTACGGGTCTTTTCTTTTTCATCGTCCTGAAAGGTATAAAAGGGATAGATTTGCCCAGTTTACCACGGACGTGCGGAATTAATGACAAACGATGAAAAGCCGGATGGCAACGCTTTCGCGTCTTATCCGGCCTACAAAAGGTTACAGCACGTTAGACTGGCGGCAGGTCAAACAGTAACACTTCGCTGTCGCTGTCGGCATGAATCGAGATTGCCTGCTCATCCCAAATCGCCAGGCCATCGCTGGTGGTGGCTTTAGTACCGTTAATGGTCACGTTACCTTTTACCACCTGGATCCAGACGCGGCGCTCAGCGGCAATCTGATGCACCGACTGCTCCTCTTTGAGCAGCGCCCAGCGGTACAGCTCCATATCCTGGTGGACCTTCAGCGAACCATCGCGAGCATCTGGCGAAAGCACCAGTTGCTTGCCCTGCGCGGCGTCGAAGCGACGCTGTTCGTAGCGCGGCGTGATGCCGGTTTCTTGCGGAATGATCCAGATCTGGTACAGCCGCAGACGATCCGTTTTGCTCGGGTTGTACTCGGAGTGGCGAACGCCGGTCCCGGCGCTCATAATCTGGAATTCACCGGCCGGAACCTGTTCTTTATTGCCCATACTGTCCTGGTGTTCTACGGCACCTTCCAGCACATAGGTCAAAATTTCCATGTCTTTATGCGGATGCGTGCCGAACCCCTGGCCTGCGTCGATCACATCGTCGTTAATCACACGCAGCGCCGAGAACCCCATAAAGTTCGGATCGTAATAATCGGCAAAAGAAAAGGTATGCCAGGAGTCAAGCCAGCCATGATTCGCATGACCGCGGTCGTTTGCTTTGCGTAAGTAGATCATTGTGTTCACCCCCAGATGTTTTCGATGGAATAAGTGTGGACTCATTCCGTCCGGGATCATAGAGGGTGAAAATTGACTCCTCTGTTCAAAAAATATGAATAAGCGCAGAGGAGTCTGTAAGGGCTATTTAGCGAGGGTTATCGTCGCAGGCGTTGCCTGTTCGAAAGCACGTTCGAGGATTTCCAGGTTGGTAAGAACTTCAGATTCCTTGACGTAATTAGGCGTACCGACGGTCAACGTCTGGTACAGCGCATCATAGACGCGACCATAGTCACCCGTTTCCGGTTTCACCTCTTCTTTCACCGTAACGCCGTCGTCATTGACATACTCCAGCACACCGACGGATTCGTCAGCGGCAAAACCCGGCTCGCCAGGCATAATGTTCGCTTTCAGGCTGGTTTCTTGTTGATCGATACCGTATTTCACAAACGAACCTTTGGTGCCGTGAACAATAAACTTCGGATAGTCGATTTTCACCAGATGGCTGGTTTTAACGATAGCCTTCAAATCGCCATAAAACAGTTGCGCTTCAAAGGTGTCATCCGGATTCGCTTTATTACGCAGGCTACGAATGTCATACGCGACATGATCCGGGCGGCCAAATAGCGAAATAATTTGATCCATGGTGTGGACGCCAAGTCCGTAGAAAGCGCCGTCCTGCGGCAGGCCCGGTTTGGTTTCTGCTACCGGGCGGTAATAATCGAAATGGCTTTCAATTTCGACAATCTTGCCCAGTTTGCCGCTCTCTATCGCTTTTTTAGCCGTGAGAAAACAGGAATCAAAACGACGATTCTGATACGGCGTAACGGTCAGTCCTTTGCTTCGCGCCAGTTCGAACAACACTTTTGCCTCCGCCAGCTTCGGCGTGAAAGGTTTCTCAACCAGCACATTTTTACCCGCTTCCAGCGCGCGTTTGGCGTATTCGAAATGGCTGTCAGCATACGTACAGACGATCACCAGCTTTACCTGCGGATCGCCCAACACCTCATCCAGATCGTTGGTGAAGTGAATATGTGAATACTGTGGCGCCTGCTCTTCCGGTTTAGCGTGACGACGGAAAATATGCGCGACATGCCAGGTATCTTTCCGATTCAGAACGTAGGGGAGATGGTAACGGGTGGTGCTTTTGCCGAATCCAATAAATGCGCAGTGTAAGGTCATGAGACGATCCTTTTGAAGATGATTGTTTACACCATAGCGCAAAGCGTGAGGAGACTGAATGTTGGATTCTTTGCCGGATGCGGCGTTGCCTTTTTGGGCCTACAAAAGCAGATGCCTCAAGATCGGGCGTAAGTGGCGCAGGCAGATTGTTCACGGCAAGCGCGCAGGGCCCGGAGCGTACTAAATGTACGTGAGGAGCACGAGCACTTCCCGGGGACAAAATGACAAGTAAGCCAGGCTGAAACAAAACCCAAAAAAAAAAGCCAGCAAAAGCTGGCCAAAATAATACTGGAAGCAATGTGAGCAATGTCGTGCTTTCAGGTTCTCCGTAGGGGTTCCCCTGAACGCGATGCAATAATAATCATTCTCATTCGCACTTGTCTACTTCTTTTTGCAAAAAAATGCGGTTGACGGAATTTTCTTTCTCAGCGAGTGTAAATACACAATTACCCCTGCAGGAGATAAGGAATGAGTGAAATAGTGATACGCCACGCTGAACCGAAAGATTACGACGCCATTCGTCAGATCCACGCCCAGCCGGAGGTGTACCACAACACGCTACAGGTTCCTCATCCTTCCCTCGAAATGTGGCAGGCGCGGCTAACCGAGCAAGCCGGGGTTAAACAACTGGTTGCCTGCATTGACGATATTGTCGTTGGCCATCTTTCTATTCAGGTCACCCAACGTCCCCGTCGCAGCCACGTGGCCGATTTTGGCATCTGCGTGGATGCCCGGTGGCACAATCGTGGCATTGCCAGCGCGCTGATCCGCACCATGATCGACATGTGCGATAACTGGCTGCGCGTTGACCGTATTGAGTTAACGGTGTTTGTTGATAACGAGCCCGCCGTGGCGGTGTATAAGAAGTACGGCTTTGAAATCGAAGGCACCGGTAAGAAATACGGCCTGCGCAACGGTGAGTACGTTGATGCGTACTTTATGGCGCGCGTGAAATAGCGCTTCCCCGCCCCACCCTGTGGGGCGAAACGTCACAAACCTTCACAACATTCCAGTTATTGCAACCTACTTCCCCTATATCAAAACAATAACCATCTGAGTTTCATGGTTATTACCACTTTAAGCTTTATCACCGTTTTTTCCGTAATTTTAGCAATATTAATATTAAATTTTTGTTTTTTTTGGTTTCTGCCATCACTTTATGGTGACAATCACAACAATATACTCCTCCCGGGACTAATTTAACCACGGTGAGGTAAAAAATGAAATTTGAACGCCATCATAGAATATTGAAGGAACTCAGTATTTCGGGAGTTGTAAAAGTTTCAAATCTGGCGAAAAGTCTCAAGGTAACAAAGGAAACTATTCGTTCAGATCTCAATGAACTTGCCGGACAGGGATATCTTACTCGCTGTCATGGTGGTGCATTTATTACCCTTGATTCTCTTGATAACGTCGCAAAAAATGAAATTGCTTATGTGCTGGAAAAATATGAATCAGCGCAGAAAATAAAAAAAGGTCTCTCTGCCATGAAAAATAATGTATGTGTTATTGGCTCGTTCAATGTTGATATCATCAGTTATCTACCGAGATTACCCTCAACGGGAGAATCATTGCTGGCCGATAAATTTATTTTTTCACCCGGCGGTAAGGGATGTAATCAGGCATTAGCAGCAAGCTATGCCGACTCTGATGTGCATTTTATTACTAAAGTCGGCTCAGATCATTTTAGTGATTACGCCATTAATTTTATAAACTCATCAAAAATCCATAAAAGTGTTATCTACCAGACCAAAGAAACACAAACAGGTACAGCAACCATCATGGTGAATGGAGATACCGGAGATAACGTCATCGCTATCTACCCTGGCGCCAACATGACAATTTCCCCTGATGAAATCACCATTCAGAAAGAAGCCATTGTTCATTCAGATATTGTTCTTGTCCAACTGGAGACGAATTACGAAGCGCTGCAGCAAACAATTCGTCTCGCACAAAAAAATGACATACCGGTCATCATCAATCCAGCGCCGTACAATGACATGGTTAACACCATCATTGATAACATTGACTATATTACGCCAAATGAAACGGAAGCAGGCCTGCTGGCCAATATGGCGGTTAATGATATCGAATCAGCCAAATGCGCGGCCAAAATTATTCATCAGAAAGGCGTCAAAAATACCATTATTACATTAGGTAGCAAAGGTTCGCTTGCTTATGATGGCACACAATTCATCTATTCCCCGGCATTTCCGGCAGTTGTAAAAAATACGGCGGGAGCGGGTGACGCTTTCAATGGCGCCCTCGCATCTGGCCTTGCAAAAGGAAAGTCACTGGCATCCGCATTGTGCTACGCCAGCGCATTTGCCTCACTTGCGGTTGAAACGCCTAATGCCTCTGATATGCCGGAAAACGACTCCGTTCTTCATCGTATTCAGGGTTCACATTACAAACAAACTATCTCTACTCACTAAATCAAGGAGCAGACTATGAACAATACGCAGAAAAAACTAAAGGTGCTCTTTATTGGAGAATCCTGGCATATTCATATGATTCATTCAAAAGGTTATGACAGTTTCACCTCCAGTAAATATGAAGAAGGCGCTACATGGTTACTGGAATGCTTGAGGAAAGGCGGCGTTGAAATTGATTACATGCCTGCCCACACGGTACAAATTGCCTTTCCAGAGAGTATTGACGAATTAAATCGTTATGATGTGATTGTTGTTAGCGACATTGGTAGTAATACCTTCCTGCTACAAAATGAAACCTTCTATCAGCTAAAAATAAAACCAAACGCTCTGGAGTCCATTAAAGAGTACGTCAAAAATGGCGGTGGACTACTCATGATTGGCGGCTATCTGTCATTCATGGGTATTGAGGCAAAAGCCAATTATAAGAACACCGTTCTTGCTGAGGTTCTGCCAGTTATTATGCTTGATGGCGATGACCGGGTAGAAAAGCCAGAGGGTATCTGTGCTGAGGCTGTCTCACCTGAACATCCTGTTGTTAACGGGTTCTCAGATTATCCGGTATTTCTTGGATATAACCAGGCCGTCGCCAGAGACGATGCCGATGTCGTATTAACAATAAATAATGACCCATTGTTAGTGTTCGGTGAATACCAACAGGGTAAAACCGCCTGCTTTATGAGTGACTGCTCCCCCCACTGGGGAACCCAGCAGTTTATGTCATGGCCATTTTATACCGACCTGTGGGTCAACACGCTTCAATTCATCGCCAGAAAATAAAAAACAATGGAGTAACGAAAGTTACTCCTTTTATAAAATATAAGGATTGATATATGAACAAGAATAAGTACTCAACCCCCTTACTGATGCTTGCCACCATCTTAGCCGGTATGCTTTCCCCGATGCAGTCTGCCGTTAATGGGCAGTTAGGACATTGGTTACAAGACGGTAATGCTTGCGCAGTAATCTCGTTTGCCAGCGGTCTGGTCGTCATGTTTTTTATTATTATTGCGCGCAAAGAAACACGCCAGCAATTCGCCTCAATCCCTACTCTGATTAAAAAGAGAAAAATCCCGCTATGGAATTGGTTTGCAGGATTATGCGGGGCGATGGTCGTATTTTCTGAAGGCGCATCCGCCAGCGCGCTGGGCGTTGCCACCTTTCAAACGGCATTAATTTCCGCTCTGCTTCTTTCCGGCCTGCTGTGCGACCGTTTTGGCGTCGGTGTGGAGGAGAAGAAATATTTTACGCCATGGCGCATTACTGGCGCATTATTCGCCGTTATCGCCACCATTTTTGTCGTGTCGCCACAGTGGCACTCAACCTCGTTTATCCTGCTCGCTATCCTCCCCTTTTTGGCCGGGTTACTCGCTGGCTGGCAGCCTGCGGGGAATGCGAAAGTCGCCGAGGCAACGGGCTCCATGCTGGTGTCCATTACATGGAACTTCATCGTCGGCTTTTGTGTCCTGGGCGCAGCGCTGGCGATACGTATCGCATTAGGCCATGTCACCATTCAGTTACCCGATACATGGTGGATGTATCTCGGTGGTCCGCTGGGTCTGCTGTCCATCGGGCTAATGGCGATTCTGGTGAGAGGCTTAGGGCTATTGATGCTGGGCGTAGCGTCAACAGCAGGCCAACTGCTTGGCTCAGTGCTAATTGATGAATTGATCCCTTCATTAGGCAATACGGTCTACCTGGTCACCATCATCGGTACGCTGTTCGCGTTAGTCGGTGCGATTGTGACCACCATCCCTGAATACAGAGCATCCAAAATGGCGCAAAGAATAGAGGTGTCAGAATGAAAGGTTTCCTGCAAACCGTAACAGGCCCGGTGGCGCATACGGATATGGGGCTGACGCTACCGCATGAACATCTGTTTAACGATCTGTCTTCGGTCGTAGACGAGCCACATTATGCTTTTTCACAGCAACTGGTGGGAAAGAAAGTCAGTGCTGACCTGCAGTGGGGGCTGAAACACGACCCATACTGCTGCGCCGATAACATGGACCGCAAAGAGATTGATGATGTTATCTTCGAAATCAATAACTTTATGTCTTTGGGCGGCAGGACGATTGTCGACGCCACCGGATCAGAATCCATTGGACGGGACGCCTCAGCGCTGCGAGAAGTTGCCTTAAAAACGGGTTTGAATATCGTTGCGTCATCCGGACCTTATCTGGAGAAATTTGAAAGTACCCGGATCCATAAACCTGTTGAGCTGTTAGCCTCACTCATTGATAAAGAACTGAATCAGGGTATTGGCGAGACGGATATTCGCGCTGGCATGATCGGTGAAATCGGCGTATCTCCCGCGTTTACCCAAGCGGAGCGTAACAGCCTGCGAGCAGCGTCTCTGGCACAATGTAACAACCCCCACACGGCGATGAATATCCATATGCCAGGGTGGCTGCGACTGGGTGATGAGGTGCTGGATATCGTGCTGGAAGAAATGAACGTCTCTCCGGCAAAAGTCTCGCTGGCGCATTCGGACCCTTCAGGAAAAGATGTCGTCTATCAACGTAAAATGCTCGACCGCGGCGTATGGCTTGAATTTGACATGATTGGTCTGGACATCACCTTTCCAAAAGAAGGTGTCGCGCCGGGCGTTCAGGAGACCGCAGATGCAGTAGCGAATCTGATTGCACTGGGTTACGCCGACCAAATCGTTTTAAGCCATGATGTTTTTCTCAAACAGATGTAGGCGAAAAATGGCGGAAATGGCTGGGGGTTTGTCCCGAATGTCTTCCTCGCCTATCTGGCTGCTCGCGGAGTAGACAACGATACTCTGCGCAAGCTTTGTATTGATAATCCAGCCCGATTACTCACGGCATAATCTGCAAATAGCCCGGTGTCTGACACCGGGCCTGGAATTAAAAATCAGTATCCCGCCGTTAAATCATCCACCGAACGCGGGTCAGACGCGCCATACAGTTCGCCATCCGGTCCAACCATAATACTTTGGGTGCTGCCCATCGCTTCTTTCAGCGCAACTTTCTGCCCTTTCTGTTCCAGCAACTTTAGCGTATCGGGGCTGAAGCCCTTTTCTACCCGCAGTTCGTCCGGCAACCATTGATGATGGAAGCGCGGCGCGTTGGTCGCTTCGGCGACGTTCATGCCGAAATCAATGCTGTTCACTACCATTTGCAGCACGGTAGTGATGATTCGACTCCCGCCAGGACTGCCGGTCACCAGCCAGGTTTTGCCCTCTTTAACGACGATAGTGGGCGACATCGACGACAGCGGACGCTTCTTCGGACCGACCGCGTTGGCGTCGCCGCCCACCAGTCCGTATACGTTCGGCACGCCTGGCTTGGCAGAGAAATCGTCCATTTCATTATTGAGCAGAATACCGGTATTACCCGCCACAATCCCGGTGCCGAAGGTAGTATTCAGGGTATAGGTCACCGCCACGGCATTGCCGTCTTTATCCACCACCGAGAAGTGGGTGGTCTGGTTGCTTTCATACGGGGCGAGCTTGCCCGGTTTTATCTGGCTGGAAGGTTTGGCCTTGTTGATATCTATTTGATCGGCCAGCGTTTTCGCATAGTCTTTGTTGGTCAGCGCCTGCCACGGCACTTTCACAAAGTCCGAATCGCCCAGATACTCTGAGCGGTCAGCGTAGGCGTATTTTTCCGCTTCCGCCATGATTTGCATGGCATCGGCGCTGCCAAAGCCGTACTTCTTCATGTCGAAATTTTCGAGGATATTCAGGATCTGTACGATGTGAATACCGCCCGAGGATGGCGGCGGCATGGAGAAGACCTGATACCCGCGATAGTCACCGCTGATTGGCGTACGCTCAACGGCTTTATAGCTGGCTAAATCCTCTTTGGTCATCAGACCGCCGTTCTTCTGCATTTCTCCGGCAATCTGGTCAGCAATCGCCCCTTTATAAAACGCATCCGGGCCGTTTTCGGCAATCATTTCCAGGCTTTTCGCCAGATTCTTCTGGACCAGCTTATCGCCTTTTTTCAGCGGCTCGCCGTCTTTCCAGAAAATGGCTTTGCTGTTTTCATGATTAGGGATCACTTCGCTGCCGTAAGTTTTTAAGTCGTCAGCCAGCGCATCGTTAACCACAAAACCCTCTTCCGCCAGCTTCATCGCCGGACGCACCACTTTATTCAGCGGCATCGTGCCGTATTTCTCCAGCGCCAGCGAGAACCCCGCCACGGTACCCGGCGTACCGGGTGCCAGATGCGACGTCAGCGACTTTTTCGCATCGGCGTTACCCTGATCGTCGAGGAACATATCACGGGTCGCGGCAGCAGGCGCCATTTCACGAAAATCAATCGCCGTAGTGTTACCGTCTTTGGTGCGCAGCAGCATAAATCCCCCGCCGCCCAGATTCCCGGCTTGCGGATGCGTCACAGCCAGCGCATAGCCCACGGCGACGGCGGCATCCACGGCATTACCGCCCTGCTTTAAGATATCCACGCCAACCTGCGTCGCCATTGCATCCACGGACGCCACCATCCCTTGCGTCGCCCGCACAGGATGAAAGACATCTTCTTCAACACCATAGGAGACTGGCGGCGCGACGGGAGGATTGGCCACCGCGCTAAACGTTCCCCCGGCCAGCAGAGCGGCGATCGCCACCCAGCGCATAAACGTTGGTTTCATCGTTGTTTTTCTCCAGATAAATGGGTGTATGTCCCGTTTAATCCTGGTCCACAACGCTTAAAAAATCATCATCATGGCGAAATAGAGGTACACTTAAAAAGAGGCCTCATCGGGAGGAGACGACAATGAAACGCTTACTACTTATTACGGCTTTGTTACCCTTTGCTGTATTGGCCCAGCCAATTAACACTATGAATAATCCTAATCAGCCAGGTTATCAGATCCCCAGCCAGCAGCGTATGCAGACGCAGATGCAAACGCAGCAGATTCAGCGGCAGGGTATGTTGAAACAACAGATGCAAACGCAGGCGCGCAGCCAGCAGCAAAATCTACAGTCACAGTTGAATGCCAATACGCAGCGGGTTCAGCAGGGACAGCCGGGCAACGGTATGCTCGGTCAGCAAACGCTGCCCAATACGCAGGGCGGAATGCTCAGCGGCAGCGGAAACCCGGACCGGATGCTAAACCATTCCCAGCCAATGTTGCAGCAGGACAGCGGGACGCCGCAGCCTGACATCCCGCTGAAAACCATCAGCCCTTAAAACTGACGGCCCTTAAAACTGAAAGTGAGGGCCGATGTCATCAATGCGATCGGTGCAGATACAATCCACGCCCCAGCGTAGCAGCTCTGCCGCCCGCTGGGGCTGATTGACGGTATACACCAGAATCCGCAGACCCGCGGCCTTAATCTCTTGCACTCGCGTCTCATCGAGTAATTTATGGTTGAGATGGAGGGAAACACAGCCCAGACGGGTCGTCAGTTCACGCCAGTCTTCACGCCATTTATCCAGCAGTAACCCGCGCGGCAGTTCAGGTGCTGCCGCCTGCGCCGCTTCCAGCGCCTCTATCTCAAAGGAAGAAAGCAGCGGCGGCGTCATCCCGGCCCACAGTTCGCGGGCGGCCAACGCCACGACGCGTCCTGTTAGCCTTCCGCTCCCCGTTGTCGGTTTGATCTCAATATTCGCCATCATGCCGTGTTTACGGCAGCGCTCCGCCACCTGCGAGAGCAACGGCAGCGGCTCGCCTTTAAATTCGCCGCTAAACCAACCGCCAGCGTCCACACGCAATAAATCCTGCCAGTTCAACTCGCCCGCCACGCCCCAACCATTGCTGGTGCGCTCCAGGTTATCGTCATGCAGCAGGAAAATTTCGCCGTCTTTCGACAGCTTGGCATCAAACTCAATCATGGTGTGCCCGTATTGCGCGCCCACGTCAATCGCCGCCAGAGTGTTTTCCGGCGCCAGTTTGCCGCCGCCGCGATGGGCGACAATGTGGGGATAAGGCCAGTTACTCATACACGTTGTCCTGTTTCGCCATCAAAAAGATGTCGCTGATGTTCCGGCAGATGCAGCCATAGCGTACTGCCCGCCGCCGGGCGCTGCTGATGCGCCAACCGCACCACCAGTTTCTGATCGCCCCAGCGCCCATGCGCCAGATTATCCGCGCCCAGAAACTCCAGCGTATCTACCGTTAGCGGCACGCCGCCTTCCGCCTGCGAGCTTAACGCAATATGCTCCGGTCGGATACCCAGCGTCATGTTACGTCCGGCATGACCCCGATAGTCCGCACCTATCGGTAACGCCAGACCGCCAGGCAATTCGAAACGGTCGCCGGAAGCGCTGATAACGCCATCCAACAGGTTCATCGCCGGGCTGCCGATAAAGCTCGCCACGAAGCGACTGGCCGGTTTTTCATATACCTCTACCGGCGTGCCAATCTGTTCTGCGACGCCTTTATTCATCACCATCACCCGCTGGGCCAGCGTCATCGCCTCTACCTGATCGTGAGTAACATAGAGCGAGGTGGTACGAAGACGACGATGCAGATGTTGTAACTCCAGACGCATCTGCACGCGCAGCTTGGCGTCGAGGTTAGAGAGCGGTTCGTCGAATAAGAAGACTGCCGGCTCGCGGACGATCGCGCGCCCCATTGCCACGCGCTGCCGCTGACCGCCGGAAAGCTCGCGTGGACGGCGTTTAAGCAGGCCGTCCAGCTCCAGAATGCGCGCCGCCTCCCGTACGCGTTCTTCAATATGCGCTTTGCTCATACCGCGAATTTTCAGCCCCCACGCCATGTTCTCCTCTACGCTCATATGGGGATAGAGAGCATAGTTCTGAAATACCATCGCGATGCCGCGATCTTTGGGCTCCATCTCGGTGACCCGTTTGCGATCAATCCAGATATCGCCGCTGGTCACGCGTTCCAGACCGGCCACCATCCGCAACAACGTTGATTTGCCGCAGCCGGACGGCCCGACCATCACAATAAATTCGCCATCCGCCACGTCCAGCGTCAGCGGTTGAATGATCTGGGTTTTGCCGTCCCAGCTTTTGGTTACTGCCTGTAGTTTTAAACCAGCCATTTTTATTTCTCACTGTCCACTAAACCACGCACAAACGCCCGTTGCATGGCTAACACAATTACGACCGGGGGAATCAGAGTCAGCAGCATCGCGGCCATCACCTGGTTCCATTGCGTGGTACCTTCGCCAGTGGCGATCATCCCTTTGATACCCGCTACGGCAGTGCCAAGATTCACGTCGGTGATAATCAACAGCGGCCACAGATACTGGTTCCAGCCATAGATAAAGGTGATAACGAACAGCGCCGCCAAGTTGGTTTTTGACAGCGGCAACACGATGTCGCGGAAAAAGCGCATCGGCGACGCGCCGTCAATACGGGCCGCCTCCACCAGTTCATCCGGAAGCGTCATGAAGAACTGACGAAACAGGAAAGTGGCGGTAGCGGACGCCATCAGCGGTAGCGTCAGACCAGCATAGCTGTCGAGCATTTTCAGGTTGGCGATCACTTCCACCGTCGGGAAGATACGCACTTCAACCGGCAGCATCAGGGTGATAAAAATCATCCAGAAGAACAGGTTACGCAGGGGAAAACGAAACCAGACGATGGCGAATGCGGAAAGCATAGATACCGTGATTTTGCCTACCGTAATGCTGAACGCCATAATGAAACTGTTAAGCATCATCAGCCAGAATGGCGCGCTATTAACACCGACGCCGTTGACCCAAATAGTTTTGATATTCTCCAGTAACTGCGTGCCGGGAAGCAGAGTCATCGGCGTCTCAAACACCGCGCGGTCGTCCAGCGTCGCCGCGACAAACGCGACATACAGCGGAAACAAAATGACCGCGATCCCCAGAACCAGCATGGTATGGCTGAATATTGTCAGCCCGCGACGATTCTCTATCATTGGTAACGCACCTTACTTTCCACATAGCGGAACTGCACCACCGTCAGAATGATGACGAGGAACATCAACACCACCGACTGCGCGGCGGACGCCGAGAGATCCAGGCCGGTAAACCCTTCGCGATAAATCTTATAAATCAGCGTCGTGGTGGCTTGTACCGGCCCGCCGGCGGTCGCGGCGTCAATCACCGGGAAGGTGTCGAAAAAGGCGTACACCAGGTTGACCACCAGCAGGAAGAAACTGACCGGCGCAATAAGCGGCAAAGAAAGCCGGAAGAAACGACGAATCGGCCCGGCGCCGTCAATGGCCGCCGCTTCCACCAGCGAGCGGGGAATGGATTGCAGCGCGGCAAAGAAGAATAAAAAGTTGTAACTAATCTGCTTCCAGACTGACGCAAATACCACCAGGAACATCGCCTGACCGCTGTTTTGCGCGTGGTTCCAGTCATAGCCGAATTCGCCGAGGAAATGGGTGATTAATCCCCGCCCCGGGTTACACAGGAAAATCCACAATACGGCGGCGACGGCGGGCGCGACGGCATAAGGCAGCAGCATCAGCGTCTGATAAAAACGGCTGCCGCGCACCACGTAATCCACCAGGGCGGCGAAAAACAGCGAGACCAGCAGGCCGCTAAACGTGACCAGCGCGCTGAATTTAATCGTCGTCCAGAAGGCGTCGAGATAATAACTGTCGTGAAAAAGCGCGACGAAATTCTCCAGCCCGACAAATTGGCTGGAAAAACCAAACGGATCGACGCTTTGCAGCGAATACCACAGCGCTTCGCCCGCAGGCCAGATAAAGAAAATAACGGTGATAACCAACTGCGGGGCAACCAGTAAATACGGCAGCCAGCGCGAGCGGAACACCGGACGGAATGATGACATGAAGGTTCTTTTCCTGGAAGGTGCCGGATGGCGGTGCAAGCACCTTATCCGGCCTACAAACGCTGTAGGCCTGATAAGCGCAGCGCCACCAGGCACTTATACACTTAAGATTTGCTCGCTTTCTCAAAACGACGCAGCAACTGATTCCCGCGATCCACTGCGGTATCCAACGCCTGTTGTGGGGTTTTCTTCCCGGTCCAGACGCTTTCCAGCTCTTCGTCCACGATGGTACGAATCTGCGGCATATTGCCCAGACGCAAGCCTTTGGTGAAGGGTAACGGCGGCTTATTCAACATCTGGCGAGTGGCGATATCCGCACCGGGGTTTTTATCGTAATAACCCTGCTCGCGGGTCAGCTCGTAGGCGGCGGTGGTAATCGGCAGGTAGCCGGTTTTTTGATGCCATTCAGCAGCGTTTTCCGGTTTTGCCAGGAAGTCGAGGAATTTGGCGACGCCGGTATAGGTTTCTTTATCTTTACCCTGCATGACCCATAGGCTGGCTCCGCCGATAATGGCGTTTTGCGGCGCGCCCTTGATATCAGCGTCGTACGGCATCATACCCACGCCATAGTTAAATTTGGCATACTGGCGGATATTGGCGAGCGAGCCGGAGGACGCGGTTGTCATCGCGCAGTCACCGTTATAAAACTTCTCGGTAGACTCGTCCTTACGCCCAACATAGCTAAAATCGCCTTTTTTATTCATCTCTTCCAGCAGCGCGATATGTTTCACCTGCTCTGGCTTATTAAACTCCAGCACCGCGTCTGTACCGTCAAAGCCATTGTTTTTACTGGCAAAGGGGAGACCGTTCCAGGCGCTGAAGTTTTCCAGTTGGATCCAGCCTTGCCAGCCGCTGGCGTAACCGCATTTCATGCCTGCCGCTCTCAGTTTCGCGGTATAGTCAGCCAGCTCCTGCCAGGTTTTCGGCGGCTGTTCCGGATCTAAACCGGCTTTCTTAAAGGCGTCTTTGTTGTAGTACAGTACCGGCGTGGAGCTGTTAAAGGGCTGGGAGAGCAGATGCCCGCTTTTAGCATCGGTGTAGTAGCCTGCAACGGTCGGTACAAACTGGGACTCGTCAAAGTTAATACCGGCGTCTTTAAACACTTCATAAACCGGCTTAATGGCTTTCGAGGCCATCATGGTCGCTGTCCCAACCTCATAAACCTGCAATATTGCCGGCGCGTTGCCGGTACGGAATGCCGCGATCCCGGCGCTCAGGTTCTGTTCATAGTTCCCCTTATAGACCGGAACGATTTTGTAATCCGGATTGGCCTGGTTGAAACGTTGCGCCAGTGAATCAACTTCTTTGCCTAACTCCCCTTCCATTGAATGCCAGAATGGAATAGTGGTGACGGCCAACGCCTGACCCGTAAATGCCAGACTCAGCGCCAGTCCTAAAGCTGTATGTCGTAACGATATCATCGGTTATCTCTCTTTTTGTGCCGGGATGCGCGATATCACGCGTTTTATGTTCGCGGGGGTAACATGACATGCTCGAATGACAGAAAAATAACTTTTTTATTACAAAAAAAAGATAGTAAGGCGACAGAGAGATGGCAAGGCAGTGAAAGCGCCGGAAAAGAAAAGTGGGAGCTACGGCACGGATAGGTACGACATTATTCTCGGGGGCGGCGCACATGCCGTAACCCAACCAGGCGGAGCGTCACCGGGATTAACGTCTCAGGCACGTAAGCGAACGGCAATTTGCTCCAGCGTAAGCCGCCCTGCCGCCGCATCGACTGTCATATCGACAAAATCCGGATTCGCAGCGAGTGAGATCCCGTTACGCTTTAAAAACAGCAGCGTAATAAATAAGGCGGTGCGTTTGTTACCATCATTGAAGATATGCCCACGGGATATAGCGAGCAAATGCATTGCCGCCAGCAGCCACACGTCGGTCACCCCTTCATATTCGATTTGATTGAGTACCCGGTACATTAGCGCTTCCGCGCGGCCAGGATCAGGCATACCTGTTACACCAGGCGTAACGCGGAGAAGCCTGTCGTGAAACTGAATTATCTCTTCCGCTGAGATAAGTTGTAGGGTCATTTATCCGCCAGCTCCCTGAGCTCATTGCCATGAACCGCCATAATGGCAGCAAACTCATCATCCATTCGCGCCGTCTGATAACGCTCAAACTCCTCGGCGCTGATGATCACTGCGGACTTATGCCCACGACGCGTGATGGTGACAGGGCCCCCCGTCACCGCACTTTCCAGGACTTCGGCCAGATTTTGCCGCGCTTCGCTATAGTTAACCGTACGCATAAACACCTCCCCAGTTGTACATGTTTATTGTACAACAAACACGTACAAAAAAAGAGCCATCAGGCTCTTTTGAAAAATTTTACCGCTTGCCGTTACCGGGGGCGGCGCACGCGCTTCCCCCTGGCACAGTCTAACCGCCCAGATAGGCGCTGCGCACCGCTTCGTTCGCCAGCAGTGCATCACCGGTATCGGATAGCACCACGTGGCCGTTTTCCAGCACATAACCGCGGTCGGCGAGCTTCAGCGCCTGGTTAGCGTTTTGCTCGACAAGGAAGATGGTCATACCCTGCTCGCGCAACTGCTCAATGGTGTCGAAGATCTGCTGGATGATGATCGGCGCCAGCCCCAGCGACGGTTCATCCAGCAGCAATAGCCTCGGCTGGCTCATCAGCGCGCGGCCAATCGCCAGCATCTGCTGTTCGCCGCCGGACATGGTGCCCGCTCGCTGGATACGGCGCTCATGCAGGCGCGGAAACAGCTCGTACACCCACTTGATACGCTCCTGAAACCGATCGCGCTCGGCAAAAAAACCGCCCATCGCCAGGTTCTCTTCCACCGTCATCCGCGAGAAGACGCGCCGCCCTTCCGGCACTATCGCCACCGCTTCACGCATGATTTTCGCCGTCTGCCAGTCGGTTATGTCTTTACCGTCAAACACCACCCGTCCGCTGGAGGCGCGCGGATCGCCGCACAAGGTGCCAAGCAGCGTCGTTTTCCCCGCGCCGTTAGCGCCAATCAGGGTAACGATTTCCCCCTGGTTGATGTGCAGACTGACGTCGTGCAGCGCCTGAATCTTGCCGTAGTGGGCGCTGACTTTTTCAAACGTTAACATCGTTTTTTCCATCTTATGCCTCACCCAGATAAGCGCGGATGACGTCCGGGTTGTTGCGGATCTCTTCCGGCGTGCCGTTCGCCAGCGGCGTGCCCTGGTTCACCACGTAAATGCGATCGGAAATGCCCATCACCAGCTTCATATCGTGTTCAATCAGTAATATGGTGGTGTTGTGATGGTTACGTAGTTCGGCAATCAGCTCATCCAGCTCTTTGGTCTCTTTCGGGTTAAGGCCAGCCGCCGGTTCGTCGAGCATCAGAATTTCTGGCTGCGTCACCATGCAGCGGGCAATCTCCAGCCGGCGCTGGTCGCCGTAAGCCAGATTACTGGCCTGGCGGTTGGCATGTTCCAGCAGGCCAATACGCTCAAGCCAGGTCGCCGCGCGGTCCAGCGCTTCGCTTTGCGCGCGGCGGAAAGCGGGCGTTTTCAACAGGCCGGAAAAGAGGCCCGTTTTCAGTTGCTGGTGCTGCGCCACCAGCAGGTTTTCAATCACCGTCATTTCGCGAAACAGGCGCACATGCTGGAAAGTACGTACCACGCCCATGCGGGCGATCTGCTGGCCCGGCAATCCTTCCAGATGCCGCTCGCGCAACATGATCGTACCGCCTGTCGGCTTATAAAAACCGGTCAGGCAGTTAAACACCGTCGTTTTACCCGCGCCGTTAGGGCCAATCAGCGACACAATTTCCCGCTCACGCAATTCCAGCGATACATTGTTGACCGCCAGCAAACCGCCAAAGCGCATCATCAGGCCGTTAACCGCTAATAATGGCTGACTCATGCCTGCTCTCCTTTCGCCTGACCACTTTTCAGCTTCAACTGCGGACGCGTCATCGGCAGCAATCCCTGCGGGCGCCAGATCATCATCAACACCATCAAACCGCCGAGCATCAACATGCTGTATTCGTTGAAGTCGCGCATCAATTCGCGCGACACCACCAGCAGAACCGCCGCCAGGATCACCGCAAACTGCGAGCCCATTCCGCCCAGCACCACAATCGCCAGCACGAAGGCGGATTCGGCGAAGGTGAAGGATTCCGGGCTGACAAAGCCCTGGCGGGCGGCAAACAACGTCCCGGCGAAACCGGCAAACGCGGCGCTGATAGTAAAAGCGGTCAGCTTGATGCGCGTCGGGCTTAAACCTAATGAGCGACAGGCGATCTCATCTTCACGCAACGCTTCCCACGCCCGGCCCAACGGCATACGCAGCAGGCGGTTAATGACAAACAGCGACAGGACCACCAGCAACAGGGCCACCAGATAGAGGAAAATGACCCGGTCGGATGGGTCGTACTTCACGCCAAAGAAATTGCTGAAGGTATCCCAGCCGCCTTCTCGGGTGTTGCGGCTAAACTCCAGACCAAACAGCGTCGGTTTGGGGCTCTGGCTGATGCCGTTCGGGCCGCCGGTAATTTCAGTGTTGTTGAGCAACAGGATACGGACGATTTCGCCGAAGCCGAGCGTCACAATCGCCAGATAGTCGCCGCGCAGACGCAGTACCGGGAAGCCGAGCAGGAAACCAGCGGCGGCGGAGACCAGTCCCGCCAGCGGCAGGCAGGTCCAGAAACCCAAACCATAATAGTGGTTGAGCAGCGCAAAGGTATAAGCGCCGATGGCGTAAAAGCCGCCGTAGCCCAATACCAACAGACCGGACAGCCCCACCACCACGTTCAGCCCCAGACCGAGGATGATATAAATCATGGTCATGGTGGCGATATCGACGCTGCCGCGCGACACCATAAACGGCCATGCCACGGCGATAACCAACAGCGCCATCAGAAACAGCTTTTGCTTAACGGTAGAACCATCGATCGCCGGCAGAATAAACTTCGGTCCGGAGACGTGCTTCACCGCTTTCTGGAACATCGGACGCAGCAACTGAAAGAAAAAAACCACTGCCGTACCGATAAAGATCCACTGCCAGCGGATGTCGGCGGCGGTATCCACCACCAGTTTGGTGCCGTCCAGCTCCAGTTGTACGCCCATGAAGACGCCAGCCAAAACGAAGAACATCGCCGCAGAGAACAGAGCCATCGCAATATGCATCGGTTTCATACTTTCTCTACCTCCGGACGCCCCAGGATACCGGTCGGCATCACCAGCAGTACCAGAATCAGCAGTGCGAACGACACGACATCTTTATATTCGGTACTTAAATATGCAGACGAGAGCGCTTCGGCGACGCCCAAAATCAGACCGCCGATCATCGCGCCCGGAATGCTGCCTATACCGCCCAGTACCGCTGCGGTGAACGCTTTCATCCCGGCCATAAAACCGATGTAGGGGTTAATTACGCCATAGAACTGACCGAGCAGTACGCCCGCCACTGCCGCCATTGCCGCGCCGATAACAAACGTTAGCGCAATGACGCGGTCGGTATTAATGCCGAGCAGGCTGGCCATTTTCAGATCCTCCGCGCAGGCGCGGCAGGCGCGGCCCATCCGGGAGTAGCGAATGAAAATGGTGAGCGCCAGCATAGCCAGAAAGGTGACTATCCAGATAACCGCCTGCATGGTGGTGATGGACGCGGCAAAGTTTTCGCTGCTGCCCACAATCCACTGGCCGTTAAACAGGCTGGGTAACGCCACGTCGCGCGAACCTTCCGTCAGGCTGACGTAGTTTTGCAGAAAGATGGACATCCCGATGGCGGAAATCAGGGCGATCAGGCGCTTGGAGTTGCGCACAGGCCGGTAAGCGACTCGCTCGATACTCCAGCCGTAGGCGCTGGCAATAATAATCGCGCCGATAAATCCGGCGGCCACCAGGAGCCAACTGGTGTCTATTCCCATCATCATTAGCGCGGCGATGATCATAAAAGAGACGTAGCTGCCGATCATATACACCTCGCCATGAGCGAAGTTGATCATGCCGATAATGCCGTACACCATCGTATAACCGATAGCAATCAGCGCGTAGGTGCTCCCCAGCGTGACGCCGTTAAACATCTGCTGCAAGAAATAGAGAAACTGCTCGGACATAAGGTAACCTTTTTAAACCCGCCCGGCGTGCGGGCGGTGGGATAACTTATCTTCTGGCATTACTTCGCGACGGTTGACGAGCCGTCGGCGTGCCACTGGAAGACGCCAAATTCAAATCCCTTAAGATCGCCTTTTTCATCCCATTTCAGCGGCCCAATAACGGTATCAGCCCCGTTCGCTTTAAGATCTTTCACCAGATCCAGCGGAGCATGGCTGGCGCTACGCGTCATTGCGGTCGCCAGCGACTGGACGGCGGCGTAGGTGATCCAGACATACGGACCGCTGGGATCTTTCTTGTCGGCTTTCAGCGCCTCGACAATCGCTTTATTCGCCGGGTCCTGGTCATAACGTTTTGGCATCGTCACCAACATGCCTTCCGCCGCACCACCCGCAATATTGGACAGCGACGCGTTACCCACGCCTTCCGGCCCCATAAATTGCGTTTTCAGGCCATTAGCCCGTGCCTGGCGCAGCATCTGCCCCATTTCCGGGTAGTAGCCGCCGTAATACACAAAGTCGATATTCTCTTTTTGCAAGCGAGCAATCAGGGCGGAGAAATCTTTTTCGCCGGCGGTAATACCATCAAAAAAGACAATATTGGCATTGCCCTGCTTCAGACCATCCTGCACAGAGCGCGCCAGTCCTTCGCCGTATTGCTGTTTATCGTGAATGATAGCGATGCGCTGTGGTTTCACCGTTTCCAGGATGTATTTCGCGGCCGTTGGCCCCTGGGAGGAGTCCAGGCCGGCGGTACGCATAATGTACTGATAGCCGCGCTGGGTCAGCTCCGGGTTAGTCGCCCCCGGGGAGATCATCAGAATACCTTCATCTTCATAGATATCGGATGCTGGCTGAGTAGAAGAAGAACACAAGTGACCAATAACGTACTGAATACCGTCGTTAACGATTTTGTTGGCCACCGCCTGTTTTGGATCGCAGGCATCATCGTACTCTACGCCGACCAGCTTATCGCCTTTAATCCCGCCTTTCGCGTTGATGTCTTTAATGGCCTGGCGCGCGCCGTTAAATTCCATATCGCCCCATTGCGCTACCGGGCCGGACATCGCCCCGACTATGGCGACTTTAATATCATCTGCCATTGCCCCCTGCGAGACTGCTAATGCAACAATCCCTGCGATTATTGTTTTCGCTTTCCGTTTCATGTGCCTGTATCCCCATTCGTGATGTTATATGTTTTGTTTTTTGCTGGTTAAAAAGCAGACTGTACTTTTTATAAATGGTGCGCTTTTTACTGACTCATTAATGAGTTAGCGCAGCATTTAAAGCATAATAAGATTAAAATCTCTATTTTTCAGTCTATTAAGAAAAGATAATATTCTGCTTTTCGCTATAGATAAACAAAAAAAAGCATGCTTGTCAGCATAAAATAACGGCATATTAAACGGAATAATTCACTAGCATTCAGGGAATTATGCTGCCTGTTTTCCATTCTCTAATGCTTCAAACTGTAATTATCGTTGTTAAAAAATTAATAACCTGGTAAATGACACAAAAAAGAGAAAGCATCTGGCCTGCCTGTTTCGGTACACTGATCGCATCTTTTGAAATCGGGACAAGCCGTCGATGAAGCTGACCATTCTTCGTTTAGAACACTTTAGCGCTCAGGATCAGATCGATCTGGGCAAAATCTGGCCGGAATATTCCGCCTCCTCATTAAGCGTAGATGAAACGCACCGGATTTATGCCGCGCGGTTTAATGAGCGTTTGTTGGGCGCCGTAAGAGTGACGCTGAGCGGAACGCAGGGCGCGCTGGATTCCTTACGCGTGCGTGAAATCACCCGTCGCCGCGGCGTCGGGCAATACCTGGTAGAAGAAGTCATCCGCGATAATCCCAACGTCTCGTCGTGGTGGATGGCGGATGTCGGTGTTGAAGACCGCAGCGTGATGGCCGCGTTTATGCAGGCGTTAGGTTTTACCGCCCAGCATGACGGCTGGGAGAAGCGCTAGCCAAAAAGTTGCTCAATCGATTTTGTCGGGTAAAACAGCGCGTGCTCGTTTTCTCCGGATAAAGAAATAAAGCCCAGCCTCTGATAAAAGGCCTGGGCTTTTTCGTTTAACGCTTCCACAAAGATGCCATGAATCCCAACGGCCAGTGATGCCGACCACACCACTTTCATCGCATGCGTGACCAATATGGCTCCCCACCCTTTTCCCTGTAATGAGAGATCGACCGCTAAACGGCCCAGCGTAACGCTGGGGATATTCTGGTAAGGGATGCGCTTTTGCTGGGTTCTGGAAGGCAACGACGCGCGTTCAAAGCAGCTTCCTGACAGGGTGTAATACCCCAACACTCGCCGTTCTGGCGTAGTGGTTCTGAGTACATAACCGCGCAAGATTTTGTTGTTATGCTGGCGCTGAAGATGCTGCGTTAAAAAAAGGTTTAATGATGCCTCACCGCAGTCGAACTGCCGCCAGTTGTATTCTGCGTTATCAGCCAGAATCTCTATTGTCAGGTTGTCCACGGTTCACTCCATGTCTTGTAGACGTTGCGCCGCGCGTTTTAATTTCTCATTGGGGGTGGGAGGATGACTAAGCGCATCCATGACTCGCGCCCAGGATGCTTCATTAAGAATAACCCGACGGTGCTGTTCAAGCACTTCTGCGGCTCGCTCCGCTGCGCTATTCAACATAAATTGCGTGATTGATTGATTAGTAATGGCGGCCGCTTCTTCAATCATGCTTTTATCGCCGTCTGTGAGCCGCAGATCGATACGCTGTTTTTTTAGGGCTGACATGAAAGAGACTCCTGGATAATGTACGGTAATACACCGTACATACAGTGTATTTCGTCGTGATATTTTTTTCAACATCGGGCGGATTACAGGCGCAAAAAAGCCGGATGGCGCTTTGCTTATCCGGCCTACGAAGTGCTCGTTGTAGGCCCGGTAAGCAAAGCGCCACCGGGCTGTTACTCACTTAGCGTCTGTCGCCGTACCATTCGCATGCCAGTCAAACACGCCGAACTCAAATCCTTTCAGATCGCCTTTCTCATCCCACGACAGCGGTCCCATTACGGTGTCGACCGTGGCGCCTTTCAGGTATTTGGCAATTTCCGCCGGATCGTCAGACTGGTTCAGACCCGCCTGCAACGATTGCAGCGCGGCGTAGGTGGTCCACACGAATGCGCCGCTAGGATCTTGTTTCTTGGCTTTGATAGCATCCACAATCGGTTTGTTCGCCGGGACCTGGTCGTAGTTCTTCGGTTTGGTGACCAGTAAGCCTTCCGCTGACTCTCCGGCGATATTAGACAGCGACACGTTCGCCACCCCTTCCGGCCCCATAAACTGGGTTTTCAGCCCTGCGGCGCGGGACTGGCGCAGGATCTGCCCCATTTCCGGGTGATAACCGCCGTAGTAGACAAAGTCGATATTCTCTTTTTTCAGACGCGCTACCAGAGTGGAGAAATCTTTTTCGCCGGCGGTGATGCCGTCAAAGAATACGACGTTAACGCCGCCTTTCTTCAGACCGTCCTGCACCGCGCGCGCCAGCCCTTCGCCGTACTGCTGCTTATCGTGGATAATCGCGATGCGCTGCGGTTTTACCTTCTCCAGAATATACTTTGCCGCCGTTGGCCCCTGGTCAGAGTCCAGACCGGTGGTGCGCAAAACCAGCTTATAGCCGCGCGCGGTCAGCTCCGGCGCGGTCGCCGCCGGGGTTATCATCAGGATACCTTCGTCTTCGTAGATATCAGAGGCTGGCTGTGTGGAAGAGGAGCATAAGTGTCCGATAACATACTTGATGCCGTCGTTCACCACTTTGTTAGCGACAGCTACCGCCTGTTTCGGGTCGCAGGCGTCGTCATATTTCACCGCGACGAGCTTATCGCCTTTAATACCGCCTTTCGCATTGATATCGGCAATTGCCTGCTCCGCACCGGTAAATTCCTGGTCGCCATACTGCGCCACCGGACCGGACATCGCGCCGACAACCGCGACTTTAATGTCCTCTGCGAATGCCATATGGCTTAATGACAGGGCGATACATCCTGCCAATAACGTTTTACCCTTCATATTCATCCTGATAATCCCCATTATTCTGGTTGTTACGTGTGTTGTGGTGTTATTGTTCAGTATTTTATTTCGATTATTGGCTAGCTACCCGTGCTTTAGCAGCATACTCTGCTAAAACATACCCGATTTTTATTATTTTGGAATAGCTAAATTTACATCCAGATAACAGATTTGTGTCGGTGGGGGAGAGGAAGGGCCCGTAGGCCCGATAAGCGAAGCGCCATCGGGCAAACGTGTTGCCGGATGGCAGGGTAAACGCCTTATCCGGCCTACAAAAAACAAAACCCCCGAATTCACATTCGAGGGTTCATTGGCAATTCGCGAAGATTACGCTTCGATCGCAGCGCGAAGCTTTTTCATGGCGTTCTTTTCAAGCTGGCGCACACGCTCAGCGGAGACGCCGTAACGATCGGCCAGCTCCTGCAACGTAGACTTATTGTCTTCGTCCAGCCAGCGAGCGCGGATAATATCCTGGCTACGCTCGTCGAGCCCCTGCATCGCGTCGGTCAGTCGGTTGGCGGCCTGCTCTTCCCAGTTATCGTCTTCAATGCCGTCGGCAAAGTTAGACGATTTATCCTGCAGATACAGCACCGGCGCCATTGGCTGGCTGTCGGACTCATCGTCCGAAGACATGTCAAACGTCATGTCCTGCGCCGCCATACGCGACTCCATCTCACGCACGTCTTTACTGGAAACACCCAGTTCGCGCGCCACCATTTCAACCTCATCCTGATTAAACCAGCCCAGACGCTGCTTGGTTTTACGCAGATTAAAGAACAGCTTACGCTGCGCTTTCGTGGTTGCGACTTTAACGATACGCCAGTTGCGCAGCACGTATTCGTGAATTTCTGCTTTAATCCAGTGTACGGCGAAGGAAACCAGGCGCACGCCTACTTCCGGGTTAAAACGACGTACGGCTTTCATCAGGCCGATGTTGCCTTCCTGGATCAAATCCGCCTGCGGCAGACCATAGCCCGCATAGTTACGAGCAATATGAACAACAAAGCGCAGGTGAGACAGGATCAGCGTTTTAGCTGCTTCCAGATCGCCCTGGTAATGCAGCCTTTCAGCCAATGCCCGCTCCTCGTCAGCCGATAACATCGGCCACGCGTTCGCCGCCCGGATATAAGATTCCAGGTTGCCAACAGGGGCTAAAGCTAAATTTTGCATTTCTTTGGTCATTCAAATCCTCTCAATCAGTATTGCTTGGCACCGTCAGCGAGCAACAACCGTGCCAAAGCCGATGAGCAACGAGAATATCACCCACTCTTTTATCAGACAGTGATTTTATCCACAAGTTCAATGTAACACTGTGCATAATTTGCACAAATCTTGTGACATAAAGATGACGCGCGGGGAAGAGACAACAGGGACTCTTTCCCTGCGAACGGAAGCCCATTGCAGGGAAAGATTATACCACGATTTTATCAATCGGGAGTAAAGTGACGTAAATGTTGCACCGTGGCCAGCCAGGCGGCGATCCAGCCAATCATGGAACAGACCAGCAGCAGCAACAGGCACTCATCGAACGATAAGCCATTGAGATCAAACTTCGTGCCGAAGACCTGCGCCACTTCAGTCACCGCCGATGATAAACGCATCACCAAAATTTCAGACAATATCAGTGAAAGAAACGCGCCGGAAAAACCGAGCAACGCGCCGCCGTAGAGGAACGGACGCAGGATAAAGCCATCGGTCGCGCCAATCAGCTTTTGCACGTTAATGGTATCGCGACGGGCAAAAATGCTCAGGCGCACGCTGTTGCCGATAACGAGGAAGACCGCCGCGACCATCAGCACGCCGATCATCGCCGACACGCGGCCCACCAGCCCGGTGAGCGCCGCCAGGCGTGCAAACCAGCTATCATCCATGCGGACTTCGTCAATGCCGTTAATCTGCGAGATACGGTCGCGCAGCGTATTAAGCGAGGCGGTACTCTGGAAGTCCAGCTTGGGGATCACCACCGCCACTGCCGGCAGCGGGTTCTCTTCCAGCATGTCCAGCGCGCCGCCAAAACCCGACCAGTTGCGGAATTCTCCCAGCGCGTCCTCACGGGACAGGTAGTTGACCTTTTCAACGCCCTGCTCGGCCTGAAGCTGCCCAACAACCCGCGCCGCCGCATCATCATCCAGCGTTTTTTGCAGATAAACGGTGATCTGCGGCGACGGATAATACTGAGTCGCCGCCTGGTTGACGTTCTTATAGACCATGTAACAGACGCTGGGCAGCGTCAGGGAGATGGCGATCACCATCACCGTTAGAAACGTCGCCAGCGGTTTGCTTTTCAGATCTTGCAGCGCGCCGTGCCAGGCATAGCGCACCTGTTCATTAAAGACATTCGTTTTACGTGAGTTCGGTTTCGGCGTCGGCTTCTGGCGTCCTGGCGCGTTGCGCCCGCCGCCTGTTCCGCCGCGAGACTTACGCAGTCGATCCAGCCGTCCGCCGAACTGCCTGATTTGGTTAATCGCGTCGTGCCTATTCATTGGCCAGGCCTCCATGCAGATGTCCATCGCTCAGGACGAGCTGCCTATAGGAACGACGGGAGATAAGTCCAATATCGTGCGTCGCCATCAGTACCGTCACCCCTACGCGGTTAAACTCTTCAAACAGACGTAAAATCCCTTCCGACAACGCGTCGTCCAGGTTCCCGGTCGGTTCATCCGCCAGCAATACCGCTGGCTTATTGACCACCGCGCGGGCGATGCCCACGCGCTGTTGTTCGCCTCCGGAGAGTTGAATCGGGAAGTTTCTCGCTTTGTCCAGTAGTCCAACCTTATCCAGCGCCGCCGACACACGACGACGGATATCATCGCCGCTGGCACCGGCAATGATTAACGGTATCGCCACATTGTCATAGACCGTGCGATCCATCAGCAGATGGTGATCCTGGAAAATCATCCCAATCTGGCGGCGCAAAAACGGCACTTCGCGGTTTTTCAGACGCGTAATATCATGCCCGCTGAAGAAGATTTTGCCGGCGCTGGGCCGCTCAATCCCACAGATTAGCTTCAGCAGGGTACTTTTCCCCGCGCCGGAGTGGCCGGTCAGAAACGCCATCTCGCCTGGCCGCATATGGAATGTCACTCCCTGCAGCGCTTGTCTCCCGCCGAGATAGGCCTTGCTGACATGTTCAAAGCGAATCATTGTTAATCCTCTCGGGCAAAAAGTGCCTCAATAAAATCGTCCGCCTTAAACGGACGCAAATCCTCGATACGTTCGCCCACGCCAATGTAACGGATAGGAATGCCAAACTGGTCAGCTACCGAGAAAATCACCCCGCCTTTCGCCGTACCGTCCAGCTTGGTCAGGGTAATACCGGTTAAGCCTACCGCTTCATGGAACAGTTTGGCCTGGCTTACCGCGTTCTGTCCGGTGCTGGCGTCAATGGTCAGCATAACTTCATGTGGCGCTTCTTCGTCCAGCTTTTTCATGACGCGAACGATTTTTTTCAGCTCTTCCATCAGGTGCGACTTGTTCTGCAGACGCCCTGCCGTATCGGCAATTAACACATCCACATTACGCGCCTTCGCGGCCTGGATAGCGTCAAAAATCACCGAGGCGGAGTCCGCGCCGGTATGCTGGGCGATAACCGGAATGTTGTTACGCTGTCCCCAGACCTGTAGCTGTTCGACCGCCGCCGCGCGGAAAGTATCCCCCGCCGCCAGCATCACTGATTTACCCTGCTGCTCAAACTGGCGCGCCAGTTTACCGATAGTGGTGGTTTTACCCACGCCGTTCACGCCAACCATCAGAATAACAAAAGGCGTTTTACCTTCAATATTAAGCGGTTCGTCTACCTTCGCCAGAATCTCGCCCATCTCGTCTTTCAACAGACCATACAGCGCCTCGGCATCTTTAAGCTGTTTGCGGCTGGCGCCTTCCGTCAGATTAGCGATAATCTTACGCGTGGTTTCCCCCCCGACATCAGCGATGAGCAACTGCTCTTCCAGCTCCTCGAACAAATCATCGTCGATTTTCTTGCCGCGGAACAGACTGATAAATCCGGAACCGAGATTTTCTTTGGTTTTCAGCAGGCTGCGTTTCAGGCGGGCAAAGAAACCTTCTTTAGTCGGTTTTTCCTGCTCCTGAACGATCGCTTCCACCGGCTCGTCTTCTTCCGCTGGCGGAACAACCATCACCGCCTCTTCCGCCGCCTGAGCGGCCAGCGCCTGCGCTTCCAGCTCTTCGTCGGTGAATTTCGCCGCGTTTTCGCCCTCTTCTTCTACCGCGGCAATGACCTCTACGGTTTCCGCTTCGGCCTGCCACTCTTCCGGCGAGATAGCCTCGTCTTTGACCTCTTCCGGCAGCGGCAATTCCTCGCGTTCCACCGCGATCTGCGGCGCTGCCGTCTCAATGGCCGCCGCGGGCTCCGGCTCTACCGGCTGCGGTTTTTCGCTCTCCTGAACTTTCTCAGTAACGTCCACCACCTCTTCCGCAAAGGCTTCGGTTTCTGCTTTGCTGTGCGCGGGCGTTTGCGCGTCTACGTCTGCCGCCGTTTCAACAGGGGGCTCAACCGGTCGTTGTTCCTCAACAATCTGCTGTTCTTCGGTCTGTTCCTGCTTCTGCTCTTTATCACCGAAGCCCAACCAGGAAAAGAAGCCACGTTTTTTCTGTTTTGCCATCTGCGACTACACCCCTCGCGGCGCTATATACATGGAAGCTAAAAAAATGATGAAATAGTCTATCACTTAACTTAATTCACATCACCGCCTGGAATAACTTGCAACAGGCGGTTCGAGCAAGAGAAATGAAAAAACCGACTCACTCTGGCAGCGGCCAAATCCGCATTATTGGCGGGCAATGGCGTGGCCGTAAATTACCGGTTCCGGACAGCCCGGGTCTGCGTCCCACCACCGATCGCGTGCGCGAAACGTTATTTAACTGGCTGGCTCCGGTAATGGTAGACGCCCATTGTCTGGATTGCTTTGCCGGCAGCGGCGCGCTGGGTCTGGAAGCGCTATCACGTTATGCGGCCCAGGCAACGTTACTGGAAATGGATCGCGCCGTATCGCAGCAGTTGCAAAAAAATCTGGCGACGCTGAAAGCCAACAATGCTCGCGTCGTCAATACCAATACTCTGACCTTCCTCAGCCAGCCGGGGACGCCGCATCACGTCGTCTTTGTCGACCCGCCGTTTCGTAAAGGGCTGCTGGAAGAGACGTTACAATTGCTGGAAACCCAGGGATGGCTGGCCGACGACGCGCTAATCTACGTAGAAAGCGAGGTGGAAAACGGTCTGCCGCCCGTTCCGGCGAACTGGGCATTGTATCGAGAAAAGGTGGCCGGACAGGTCGCTTATCGTCTGTATCAGCGCGACGCGCAAGGAGAAAATGATGTTGATTAATCTGGGCCGCTTATTAATGCTCTTCGTGTGGGCATTTTTGATTCTTAATCTGGTGCATCCCTTCCCGCGCCCGCTCAATATCTTCGTCAACGTGGCGTTGGTGTTCATGGCGCTGATGCACGGTATGCAGTTGGCGTTGCTGAAATCAACGATACCGAAAGAGGGTCCGCAGATGACGACGGGAGAAAAAATCCGCATTTTCCTGTTCGGCGTGTTTGAGCTGCTGGTCTGGCAGAAGAAGTTTAAGAACAAAAAATAACGTTTGCTGCCGGATGACGGTTTATTCGTTATCCGGGGTACGGCTAACAAACCCGACGAACCGAGTTCCCTTATAGCTCAGCGTACCTTGATCGCCCACCGTCAAAGCGTGGTACTGCTGCGCTTGTAAACGGAACGTTTTTTCCAGACCGCCATTGAGCGGCTTAAAACTTGCCTCATAGCGCATACTGGTTCCCGCCGGGCTCACTTCCTGCTGGCGAGAGCGTCGGTCATTAACCGGCTTCTCCCGTTTATTGCTAACCACGACCAGCTTTTGCTGTAACGGCGCCGCCTCATTAGCGGCTTTTTCCCGCCGTTGCTGAACGAAGCGAAACGACGCGGCAACCACGATTAATGCAATGATTATAATGAAGAAAAGCGGTGGCTTACTCATACTGTTAACCTGTCAGAAAATGCGGAAATAAGCATACCCTGCCCGTTATAGTGTTGTCATCTGACCGTCACGGCCTCTACACTGAATAATAGAGCCGCAAGCATACCGTTTGCGAAAAAATAACGAATTCAAGGAATTAAGATGCTTTGGTCGTTTATCGCTGTCTGCCTGTCCGCATGGCTGTATGTGGACGCCTCCTATCGCGGGCCAGCCTGGCAACGCTGGGTTTTTAAGCCCGTCACGTTATTACTGTTGCTGTTACTGGCCTGGCAAGCGCCGATGTTTGACGCCATCAGTTATCTTGTGTTGGCCGGACTGTGCGCCTCGCTGGTCGGCGATGCGTTAACGCTCTTACCGCGTCAACGCCTGCTGTACGCCGTCGGGGCATTTTTCTTATCGCATCTGCTCTACACCATTTACTTTGACAGCCAAATGACGTTGTCGTTCTTCTGGCCGCTGCCGCTGGCGTTACTGATAGTCGGCGCGTTGCTTATCGCCGTTATCTGGACGCGACTGGAGGAGCTACGCTGGCCGGTATGTACTTTTATCGCCATGACGCTGGTCATGGTCTGGCTGGCGGGCGAACTGTGGTTCTTCCGCCCAACGGCGCCAGCCCTTTCGGCCTTTACCGGCGCGACGCTGCTGTTCATCGGCAATATCGTCTGGCTGGGTAGCCATTACCGCCGCCGTTTCCGGGCGGATAACGCGATTGCCGCCGCCTGCTACTTTGCCGGACACTTCCTGATTGTTCGCTCGCTGTACCTGTAAATAATAGCGCTTGACTCTGGAGTCGACTCCAGAGTGTATCCTCCGGTTAATGAGAAAATTATCATCAACCGGAGGACGTTATGTCGACCCCTGATACCGATGGCAAAAAAGTCCCGCCCTTTACCTCCTTCAGATTAGCCCCGGCAATACAGAAGACCGATAGCTGCTGCTGCGAAGAACATTGCGCGTCCAGCGCGCCTGTTTCTACTGCCGTGGCAGGCACGCGCTATACCTGGAAAATCTCCGGCATGGACTGCGCCGCCTGCGCCCGAAAAGTGGAGAATGCGGTACGCCAAATTCGCGGCGTCAACCAGGCGCAAGTGCTGTTCGCCACCGAAAAGTTAGTGGTCGATGCCGACGCCGACCTCCGCGCGCAAATTGAACGCGCCGTACAGAAGGCGGGTTATACCTTGCGTAGTGAAGATTCGCGCGACGCCGCGCCTGAATCTCGTCTTAAAGAGAACCTGCCGCTTATTACGCTGATCATTATGATGGCGATAAGCTGGGGGCTGGAGCAATTTAACCACCCGTTCGGCCAACTGGCCTTTATCGTCACCACTCTGGTCGGTCTGTATCCTATTGCCCGCCAGGCGCTGCGGCTGATGAAAAGCGGCAGTTGGTTCGCTATTGAAACGCTGATGAGCGTCGCCGCCATTGGCGCGCTGTTTATAGGCGCGACGGCGGAGGCAGCAATGGTATTGCTGCTGTTCCTCATCGGCGAGCGCCTGGAAGGATGGGCCGCCAGTCGCGCCCGTAAAGGCGTCAGCGCGTTAATGGCGCTTAAACCGGAAACGGCGACCCGTCTGCGCGACGGCGTGCGGGAAGAGGTCGCTATTAATACCCTGCGACCGGGCGATATTATCGAAGTCGCCGCCGGGGGGCGTTTACCCGCCGACGGTAAACTGGTTTCCGGTTTCGCCAGCTTTGATGAAAGCGCGCTCACCGGCGAGTCTATCCCGGTGGAGCGCGCAACGGGCGACAAAGTCCCGGCAGGCGCGACCAGCGTTGACCGTCTCGTCACCCTGGAGGTGTTATCTGAACCTGGCGCCAGCGCGATTGACCGTATCCTGACGCTGATTGAAGAGGCGGAAGAGCGCCGTGCGCCCATTGAGCGGTTTATTGACCGTTTCAGCCGCATCTATACGCCAGTCATTATGGTCATCGCGCTGCTGGTGACGCTTATTCCGCCGCTGATGTTCGATGGCGGCTGGCAGGAGTGGATTTATAAAGGGCTGACGCTGCTATTAATCGGTTGCCCGTGCGCGCTGGTGATCTCCACGCCCGCGGCAATTACCTCCGGGCTGGCGGCGGCGGCACGGCGCGGCGCATTGATTAAAGGCGGCGCAGCGCTGGAGCAACTGGGCCGTATCACGCAGGTCGCCTTTGATAAAACCGGTACGTTGACCATCGGTAAACCACGGGTGACGGCGATTCATCCGGCAAGCGATATCAGCGAGGCTGAACTGTTGGCGCTGGCGGCAGCCGTAGAACAAGGCGCTACGCACCCGCTGGCGCAGGCTATTGTCCGCGAAGCGCAGACACGCGATCTGGCGATCCCGACGGCGGAATCGCAGCGAACGCTGGCCGGCACCGGAATTGAAGCGCAGGTTAACGGCGAACGTATTCTGATTTGCGCGGCGGGAAAACAGCCTACGGCAGCGTTTGCCGGGCAAATTAGCGAACTGGAAAACGCCGGGCAGACGGTGGTTCTGGTGCTGCGTAACGAGACCGTTGTTGGCGTCCTCGCCCTCCAGGATACGTTGCGTGACGATGCGCGCGACGCCATCCGCGAACTGCATCAGTTAGGCGTTAACGGCGTGATTCTGACCGGCGATAACCCACGGGCGGCGGCAGCGATTGCCGGCGAGCTGGATCTGGCGTTTAAAGCCGGACTACTGCCGGAAGACAAGGTGCGGGCAGTCACCGCCCTTAACCAACAAGCGCCGCTGGCGATGGTGGGCGACGGCATTAACGATGCGCCCGCGATGAAAGCCGCCAGTATCGGAATTGCGATGGGCAGCGGTACTGACGTCGCGCTGGAAACGGCTGACGCCGCCCTTACTCATAACCGTCTGCGCGGGTTAGCGCAGATGATTACGCTGGCGCGCGCTACCCACGCGAATATCCGGCAGAACATCACCATTGCGCTGGGGCTGAAAGCCATTTTCCTGGTGACGACGCTACTGGGTTTTACCGGGCTATGGCTGGCAATCCTGGCGGATACGGGAGCCACGGTATTGGTGACCGCCAACGCGCTACGTTTGCTGCGTAAAAACTAATCTTCTCCCGCCCGGCGGCGTCGTGTCGCCGGGTTATCCCGCGATATTCCTTTCTTTGTACATATTATTCACGCGAAAATTATTTATTTTCTATTACTTATCAAACCATTAATCAGAAATAGAGTGATTTGATGTAAGGTTAATATTTATCCAACCGATATTGATCATACCGTCTACAAAATAAGGAATGTTAGGCACTATGAAAAATATCAAAGTCATCACCGGCGTTATCGCGACGCTGGGCATATTTAGCGCCTTATTGCTGGTGACAGGAATACTGTTTTATTCCGCCGTCAGCAGCGATCGGCTGAATTTCCAGAATGCGAGCGCACTGAGTTACCAACAACAGGAACTGGGCGGCAGTTTTCAGACATTGATCGAAACCCGCGTTACCATTAACCGCGTGGCGATACGCATGTTAAAAAATCAGCGCGATCCCGCCTCGCTGGACGCCATGAACACGCTGTTAACCAACGCTGGCGCGTCGCTCAACGAAGCGGAAAAACATTTCAACAACTACGTGAACTCCGAAGCGATCGCGGGAAAAGATCCGGCGTTGGATGCCCAGGCCGAAGCCAGCTTTAAGCAGATGTATGACGTTTTGCAGCAGTCTATCCACTATCTTAAAGCCGATAATTACGCCGCCTATGGCAACCTTGACGCGCAAAAAGCGCAGGATGACATGGAGCAGGTATATGACAAGTGGCTCTCTCAAAATGCGCAATTAATAAAATTAGCCAGCGATCAGAATCAGAGCAGTTTTACCCAGATGCAATGGACGCTGGGGATAATTCTACTTATCGTACTCATCGTGCTGGCGTTTATCTGGCTGGGGCTGCAACGCGTTCTACTCCGCCCGCTGCAACGGATTATGGCGCACATTCAAACGATCGCCGACGGCGATCTTACCCATGAGATAGAGGCTGAAGGACGCAGTGAAATGGGCCAACTGGCCGCCGGTCTTAAAACGATGCAGCAGTCGTTAATCCGTACCGTCAGCGCGGTGCGCGATAACGCGGACTCTATCTATACTGGCGCAGGCGAAATTTCCGCCGGCAGCAGCGACCTCTCTTCCCGTACCGAACAGCAGGCCTCGGCGCTGGAGGAGACCGCCGCCAGCATGGAACAGTTAACCGCCACGGTACGGCAAAACACCGATAACGCACGACAGGCGACGGGTCTGGCGAAAACCGCATCAGAAACCGCGCGTAAAGGAGGACGCGTGGTGGATAACGTAGTGAGCACCATGAACGATATCGCCGAAAGCTCGGAAAAAATCGTGGACATCACCAGCGTGATTGACGGTATCGCCTTCCAGACTAATATCCTGGCGCTGAACGCCGCGGTAGAAGCCGCCCGCGCCGGCGAACAGGGGCGAGGATTCGCGGTCGTGGCCGGAGAGGTACGCACGTTGGCCAGCCGTAGCGCGCAGGCCGCCAAAGAGATCAAAGTGCTGATTGAAAACTCCGTGTCGCGCATTGATACCGGCTCTACGCAGGTACGCGAAGCGGGAGAAACCATGAAAGAGATCGTCAACGCCGTGACCCGCGTGACCGATATTATGGGCGAAATCGCCTCTGCCTCCGATGAGCAAAGCAAAGGCATTGAGCAGGTGGCGCAGGCGGTATCGGAAATGGACAGCGTGACGCAGCAAAACGCCTCGCTGGTAGAGGAATCCGCAGCAGCGGCGGCAGCGCTGGAAGATCAGGCTAACGAACTTCGTCAGGCGGTCGCCGCGTTCCGCATCCAGAAACAGCCTCGTCGGGAGGCGTCGCCGACGCCGTTAAGCAAAGGTTTAACACCACAGCCCGCCGCAGAACAGGCGAACTGGGAAAGCTTCTAATCAGAATGCTATCTGCCGTGCGGTTAATGCGCTTTACGCAATAAATAGCGGTACGGCAGACCCTCCGTCTCTTGCGCCAGCAAATCGTGTTCCATAAAGGTACAGAACCCCGGAATATCACGCGTCGTCGCCGGATCGTCGGCGATAATCAGCAATGTTTCGCCAGTTTGCATGTTGCGCACCGTTTTGCGCACCATCATTACCGGTTCAGGGCAACGCAGCCCCAGGGCGTCAAGCGTATGGTCAGGGGAGGAAAACAGATCGCTCATCTTCGTCTCAATGGTAGAAAAACGGCGATATTTTACGCCCATCTTCGTCAGTAAGCCAGGCAGGTTAACGATTGCGTGAAAATTAGCCATTGCAATGCCAGCGCAAAACAGTATTATGCGGCGGTTCTTTATTGGGTTCCCTCACCCCATCCAACAAAAAGGTCACAATATGACTCCGTTTACACAATCACAGCGCGTAAAAGCGTTGTTCTGGCTATCGCTATTCCATTTACTGGTGATCATTTCCAGTAACTATCTGGTGCAGCTCCCCATCACTATTTTTGGTTTCCACACGACCTGGGGCGCGTTTAGTTTTCCTTTTATTTTTCTCGCCACCGATCTTACCGTGCGTATTTTTGGCGCACCGCTGGCGCGCCGCATTATCTTCGCCGTCATGATCCCCGCGCTGCTGGTGTCGTATGTGGTGTCATCGCTGTTCTATATGGGCGCCTGGCAAGGTTTCGCCGCGCTGGCGAACTTTAATCTGTTTGTCGCCCGTATCGCCGCCGCCAGCTTTATGGCCTACGCGCTGGGACAGATCCTTGATGTCCATGTGTTTAACCGCCTGCGCCAAAATCGTCGCTGGTGGCTGGCGCCGACCGCTTCAACGCTGTTTGGCAATATCAGCGATACCCTTGCCTTTTTCTTCATTGCGTTCTGGCGAAGCCCCGATGCGTTTATGGCCGAACACTGGATGGAAATTGCGCTGGTGGATTATTGCTTTAAGGTGCTCATCAGCATTATTTTCTTCCTGCCGATGTACGGCGTTCTACTGAATATGTTGCTGAAAAAGCTGGCAGATAAATCTGAAATTTCCCCATTACCGACAAGTTAAAGGTTCGTTTTCCGAGTTGTGATAAGATGAGCGAATGAGCCGTTATGGCCGTTTATCGAAAGGAAGAAGTCAATGCGCAATTTGGTTAAATATGCCGGTATTGGCCTGCTGGTTATGGGGCTTGCGGCCTGTGATAACAACGATACAAAAGCGTCGGCAGAAAGCGCCGCCGCGGAAAGCCAGGCCTCCGGCCAGCCCATCAGCCTGATGGATGGCAAACTCAGTTTCTCGCTGCCGGCGGATATGACCGATCAAAGCGGTAAGCTGGGCACCCAGGCGAATAATATGCACGTTTATTCTGACCCGACGGGCCAGAAAGCGGTGATTGTTATCGTCGGCGATAATACCGATGAAGCGTTGCCGGTGCTGGCAAACCGCCTGCTTGAGCAACAGCGTAGCCGCGACCCGCAGCTTCAGGTCGTCACCAATAAGTCTATTGAGCTCAAAGGCCATACGTTGCAACAACTGGACAGCATTATCTCCGCGAAGGGCCAGACGGCGTATTCTTCCATCGTGCTGGGCAAAGTGGATAACCAATTGCTGACGATTCAGGTCACGCTGCCTGCGGACAATCAGCAAAAAGCGCAAACCACGGCTGAAAACATCATCAATACGTTGGTTATTAAGTAACCTTTACGACGATGATGCGGCCTCCGGCAGTGCAGACGGAGGCCGTTTTTTTAAGCGCCAGGTCAGCAATAGCGCCATCGCTACCAGCCCGGCCGCCGCCAGATAAATCACCGGCACGCCCGCCCAGGTCATCACCAGCCCCGCCAGCGGCCCGGTAACCCCCAAAGACATATCCATAAAGACGGTATAGGTCGCCAGCGCCGCGCCCTGGTTCTGCGGCGGCACGGCTTTGACGGCCACCACGCCCAGCGCCGGAAAGACCAGCGAAAACCCCATCCCCGTGAGTAAAACGCCGATTTTTGCCATCCACGGCATGGCTGCCGTTCCCACCAGTAACAGACCAATAATCTCCACGCCAAAGCAGATCATGGCGACATTCAACCCGCCTAAACGATTGATGCCGTTAGGGAACAGCAAACGCGTGCCGACAAACGCGACGCTAAATAACGTGAGCGCAAAAGCGGCGCCATCCCAGCCTTTAGCATCATAAAATAAGGTAATAAACGTCGCGATGACGCCAAACCCTGCCGAGGCCAGCGCCAACGCCATACCATACAGCCAGACACGCCCCAGCACCGCGCGAAACGGCAGCGGCTTGCCTTTGTTCGCCTTCACCGACGGACGTGGAAGCGCTAACAGTATCGCCAACAGCGCCACGCCCATCACCGTTAGCGCCAGCCCCTGTAACCCACCCCAGGCATAACACAGCACGCCCAGCGGCGCGCCCATCGCCATTGCGCCGTAGGTGACGATACCGTTCCAGGAGATGACCCGACCAATATGCAACGACCCGACGACGCCGACGCCCCACAGTGTCGAACCGGTGCCGGCAAAACTTTGCCCAATCCCTAAAATCACGCGACCCAGCCCCAGTAGCAACAAACTGATCATCGGCCAGGCGCTGGCGATATCCGCCAGCAGGTAGCCGAATCCGCTTAAAAAACAGCCGCATAAGCCAAAGACAACGATTTTTTTCGGCCCTAATACATCCGCATACCGCCCGGCATGGGGACGGCTTAACAGAGTGGCGAAGTATTGCAGGCTGATAATAAGCCCCGCCCAGAACGCGCTGAATCCCATCGCATCATGCACATAGCCGGGCAAGACGGCGAGCGGCAGGCCGATGGTCAGGTAGCTGGCAAAGTTAAACATCACAATGGAGACAATACGCAGATTGAGGCGCAATCCGTTTAGCGCCGGTTCAGCGACGGGTTCGGGCATGAGTATCACCGCATTTTTACAACATGTTTTCTTTTCTATCATGGCGCGCGGTGAAAATCAGTAGTGAGATTCAGATTATCGGTATCAGGGCAGCCGCTACACTTAGAAAAAAACACAACAAGGAAAACTTCATGGCAACCGCTCAACCCGACAAAACGGGTATGCATATTCTGCTGAAACTGGCCTCCCTGGTTATTATTCTCGCCGGGATTCATGCCGCGGCGGATATTATTGTACAACTCTTGCTGGCGCTCTTTTTCGCCATCGTTCTTAACCCATTAGTGACCTGGTTTATTCGTCGGGGCGTGAAGCGACCGCTGGCGATTACTATCGTGGTGGTTGTCATGCTGATCGTGCTTACCGCGCTGGTGGGTGTGCTTGCCGCATCGCTTAATGAATTTATCGCTATGCTGCCTAAATACAGCAAGGAGCTGACGCGTAAAGTCTTACACCTTCAGGAGTTAATGCCCTTCCTGAATTTACATATGTCGCCGGAACGTATGCTCCGCGGGATGGATTCCGATAAAATCATGCTCTTCACCACAACATTAATGACCGGCGTATCGGGCGCGATGGCAAGCATTGTGCTGCTGGTGATGACCGTGGTTTTTATGCTGTTTGAGGTGCGTCACGTGCCTTATAAATTACGTTTCGCGCTAAACAATCCACAAATTCATATTGCCGGCCTGCACCGCGCCCTGAAAGGCGTCTCGCATTATCTGGCGCTGAAAACGCTGCTCAGTTTATGGACGGGCGCGATTATCTGGCTGGGGCTGGCGTTAATGGGTATTCAGTTTGCGCTAATGTGGGGCGTACTGGCTTTTTTGCTCAATTACGTTCCTAATATCGGCTCGGTGATTTCCGCCGTTCCCCCCATGATTCAGGCGCTGTTATTTAACGGTTTTTACGAGTGCGTACTGGTCGGCGCGCTCTTTTTGGTGGTCCATATGGTGATTGGCAACATTATGGAGCCACGCATGATGGGCCATCGTCTGGGGATGTCCACGCTGGTGGTATTTCTTTCGTTACTGGTCTGGGGATGGCTATTAGGCCCGGTCGGGATGCTCTTGTCCGTTCCTTTGACCAGCGTCTGCAAAATCTGGATGGAAACCACTAAAGGCGGCAGCAAACTGGCGATCTTACTGGGGCCAGGCCGACCGAAAAGCCGTTTACCGGGATGAGGCGACAGATGCTACAATCTCCTCTTCTTCATAGGCAACGTTGGTCCTGATATGTACCAGATCGTTCTGGGAAAAGTGTCAACATTAAGCGCAGGTCAATTGCCCGACGCGTTAATCGCTCAGGCGCCGCAGGGCGTTCGCCGGGCAAGCTGGCTGGCCGGGCGCGTGCTGCTTTCCCGTGCGCTCTCGCCGCTACCGGAGATGGTGTATGGCGAACAGGGTAAACCGGCTTTTTCCGCCGGAACGCCGCTGTGGTTTAACCTCAGCCATAGCGGCGACACTATTGCTCTGTTGCTTAGCGACGAAGGTGAAGTCGGCTGCGATATTGAAGTGATCCGCCCGCGCGATAACTGGCGTTCGCTGGCAAATGCGGTATTCAGCCTCGGCGAACATGCTGAAATGGAAGCGGAACGTCCGGAGCGACAACTGGCGGCCTTCTGGCGTATCTGGACGCGTAAAGAAGCCATCGTAAAACAACGCGGCGGCAGCGCCTGGCAAATCGTCAGCGTGGACAGCACGTTGCCCTCTGCCTTGTCGGTCAGCCAGTGTCAGCTCGATACGCTCAGTCTGGCAGTCTGTACCCCCACACCGTTTACGCTGACGCCGCAGACGATAACAAAAGCGTTATGACACATTAATTTTTCCCTCTGGCGGCGGACGTGTGTTACAAAATGCGGAGCTTCCCATGCGCCGACGCGCCATACCAAAAGGTTTAAGTCAGATGCAACGTGTCACCATCACCCTCGATGACGATTTACTGGAAACGCTGGACAGCCTGAGCCAGCGACGCGGCTATAACAATCGCTCCGAAGCGATCCGTGATATTTTGCGCGGCGCTCTGGCGCAGGAGGCCACCCAGGAACACGGTACACAGGGTTTCGCGGTACTTTCATATGTTTATGAACATGAGAAACGGGATTTAGCCAGCCGCATCGTCTCCACCCAGCATCATCATCATGATTTATCCGTCGCCACGCTGCACGTCCATATCAACCACGATGACTGTCTGGAGATCGCCGTTCTGAAGGGCGATATGGGCGACGTACAGCATTTTGCCGATGATGTTATCGCCCAGCGCGGCGTGCGCCACGGCCACTTGCAGTGTTTGCCGAAAGAAGACTAACGCCCCAGCGCCTTGCAGGGGGCGCTTCGCTTGCCCGGCCTACGTTCGCACGTCTGTCGTTTGTAGGCCGGATGAGGCGCAGCCGCCATCCGGCAATAATGTTCACGCCATTGTGCCAATCGTTTTTCTGAAGCGTAACAGCGCTATCAGGAAGAACACGCCGCCTATCGCCAGCAGGGTCAGGAACTGCGGCCAGACGATACTCAAACCTGCGCCACGATAAAGAATAGCCTGGGCAAGGCTGACAAAATGCGTCGTCGGCATGGTCAGCATAATATCCTGCACCGCCTGCGGCATACTTTCGCGCGGCGTGGAACCGCCGGAAAGCATTTGTAGCGGCAACAGCACCAGAATCATTAATAACCCCAGTTGCGGCATCGAACGGGCGATGGTGCCCATAAAAATCCCAATTGAAGTGGTGGCGAACAGGCTCAGCGCCACGCCCAACATAAACAATGGGATCGATCCTTCAATCGGTACGCCAAGCACGCCTTTCACCATCAGCATCAAAGACAAACCGGAAACCACCAGCACAACCAGCCCCATCGACCATACTTTTGCCATCATGATCTCAAAGGGCGTGACCGGCATCACCAACAGATGCTCTACCGTGCCGTGTTCTCGCTCGCGGATCAGCGCCGATCCGGTCAGCACTATCGCCAGCATGGTAATGTTGTTGATAATCGCCATCACGCCGCCAAACCACGCCGGGTCCAGATTCGGGTTAAAGCGCATCCGAATCTCCAGCGACACCGGCTGAACGTTATCTCCTCGCGCGCACGCCACAAAGCTGTTGACCTCGCCGCTAATAATATTCTGGATATAACTGTTGCCGGTAAACGCCTGGCTCATGCGCGTCGCATCGACGTTAATCTGAATATCAGGCTGACGCCCGGCCAGCACATCACGCTGGAAATTCGGCGGAATATTGACCGCAAAGGTATAGCGTCCGGCATCCAGTCCGGCATCCATTTCCGTTGCCGTAATCATCTCCGGCGGCAGAAACCACGGGCGGTAAAAACTATTCACAATACGGTTCGACAACTGAGACTGATCCATATCGGCGATGGCGATAGGGGCAAGATGCAACGAACCGGGCAGGACGGTAGCGGAGGAGTAAACCGAAATCGTAAAGGCGAAGACGATCAGCGCCAGCATCGCTTTGTCGCCCAGCAGACTGCGCAGTTCTTTAACGCCGAGGTTATAAATATTACGTAATCCGCGCATTACCCCTCCTGTTTTTTCAGCAGCAGAATGCTCAGACCCATCACCACCGGGACGGCAATCAGTAACGGCATAAATAACGGCCAGAGATCGGACAGATCCAACGCTTTGGAAAACGTCCCGCGCGCGATCGTCAGAAAATGACTGGTCGGGTAGATCTCGCCGATCCATCTTCCCGGTCCTTCCAGCGAAGCCACCGGATCGATCATGCCGGAAAATTGTGTTGCCGGAATGAGGGTAATAATCGACGTCCCAAAAATAGCGGCGATTTGGCTCTTCATAAACGTGGAGATCAGCAGCCCCAGACCGGTGGCGATGATGACATAAAGCAGCGCCGCGAGGGTAAGCGTGAGAAAGCTGCCTTTCAGCGGCACGCCGAACACAAAGACCGACAGCGCGCACAGTAGCAAGAAGTTCAGCATACCCAGCTCGATATACGGCAGTTGTTTACCCAGCAAAAATTCGCTGCGCGTCGTCGGCGTTACGTACAGATTAATCATCGACCCCAGCTCTTTCTCCCGCACCACGCTCAGGGCGCTAAGCATTGACGGGATCATCATGAGCAGCAGCGGAATGACCGCCGGAACGATAGCGGGCAGACTTTTCACATCCGGGTTATAGCGATAGCGCGTTTCAATATTGAGCAGCCCGACCTGTTTAACCGGGTTCGGCTGACGACTTGCCGCCTCCTGCAGCCAGCTTTGGTGCATCGCCTGAACGTACCCCTTCACCGTCTCGGCGCGGCTGGGCATGGCGCCATCCACCCAGACGCCAATCTGCGCTGGCGTACCGCGAGCAATATCGCGGCCAAAATTAGGCGGGATCTCAATGGCAACCGCCAGCTCTCCCGAACGCATCCGCCGGTCAAGCTCGTCATAGCTGGCGAGCGGCGGCTGTTCGATAAAATAGCGCGATCCCGCCAGATTGAGCGACCATGCCTGGCTACTGACGGTCTGGTCACGATCGAGTACGGCAAAACGCAGGTTCTCCACGTCCATACTGATGCCATAGCCCATAATCAACATCAGAATTACCGTTCCCAGCAGCGCCAGCGTCGAGCGTACCGGATCGCGGCGTAGCTCCAGCGCTTCGCGGCGACTGTAGCTGAACAAACGCCGGAAGCTCAATCCCTGCCGCGACGGTTTACCTGACGCGGCAGGCGTCTGGGATGGCGGTATTGGGGTTTCAGGCGCCGCTCCCGCAGCTTCCTGTAGCCAGGAAATAAACGCCGCTTCCAGATTGGCCGCGCCCCGCTGTTGCACCAATTCCTGCGGCGTACCGCTGGCAAGCACTTTACCGGCGTGCATCAATGACATTCGGTCGCAACGTTCCGCTTCGTTCATAAAATGGGTCGAGATAAAAATCGTCACCTTATCCTGACGCGAAAGATCGACCATAAGCTGCCAGAACATATCTCTGGCGACCGGATCAACGCCGGACGTTGGCTCATCAAGAATCAGCATTTCCGGGCGATGGATCACCGCTACCGCCAGCGATAAACGCTGGCGGATACCGAGCGGCAACGAAGCGGGGAGCGTATCTTCCACCTCCGTTAGCATAAAGCGTTCGATCATCTGCGCGACGCGCGCCGGGATCTCCGCAGGCGGAATATGAAACAGGCGGGCATGAAGTTCCAGATTCTGCCGCACGGTGAGTTCGTTATAGAGCGAAAAAGCCTGCGACATATACCCGACCCGGCGACGGGTGTCGATGTCGTTCGGGTCTACCGGCTGGCCAAATAGCCAGGCCTGGCCTTCGCTGGCGGGAAGCAGACCGGTCAGCATTTTCATGGTGGTCGATTTGCCGCAACCGTTTGAACCGAGGAAGCCAAAAATCTCGCCGCGCGGAATACGGAAATTAACATGGTCAACCGCGACGAACTTACCGAAGCGCATGGTCAGATCTTTCGCCTCAATGGCAATCTCTTCCTGCTCAGCGTGATACGGCGGGATCACCACCGGCTTATGCGCCTGGCGCTGCGCTTCTGGCAACAGGGCGATAAACGCCTGTTCCAGCGTCGCGCTATGGGTTTTTGCCCGCAGTTGCTGCGCGCTGCCGGTTGCCAGTATCTCGCCCGCATTCATCGCCACCAGCCAGTCAAAACGCTCCGCCTCTTCCATATAGGCCGTTGCGACCAACACGCTCATATTGGTCTGGCGCTGGCGGATACTGTCGATTAAGTCCCAGAACTGAGCGCGGGAGAGCGGGTCCACGCCGGTGGTAGGCTCATCAAGAATCAGCAATTCCGGGTCATGAATCAGAGCACAGCACAACCCCAGCTTTTGTTTCATCCCTCCGGACAGCTTCCCGGCAGGACGGTCACGAAACGGCGCCAGGCCGGTGCTGTTCAGCAGCTCGGTAATACGCGCTTCGCGTTCAGCTTTGTCATGACCAAAGAGACGAGCGAAAAAATCGACGTTCTCATAAACCGATAACGTGTGATAAAGGTTTTTCCCCAGCCCCTGCGGCATCCAGGCGATGCGCGGACAGACGTCGCGGCGATGTTTCGCATCGCGCATATCGCCGCCCAGGACGATAACGTTCCCTTGCTCAATCACCCGCGCGCCAGAAATCAGCGACAGCAGGCTCGACTTACCCACCCCGTCCGGACCAATCAGCCCGACCATACTACGGGCGGGAATGTCCAGCGTGATATTGTTCAGCGCGACCGTTTTTCCGTAATGCTGGCTCACCCCCTCAAGCTGCGCTACGGGAGGAACAGGCACCAGCGTCAGCGACGTCATTGCGACAGCCTCACGCTTAGAGCGTCAGGCCAGGGCACGCGCTCATCCAGACGAACCTAGGCCATTCCCGGCAAACCGGTTTTGACATATTCCAGATGCTGTCGCAGCAGCTCTGGCGGAATACGCGCTTTGACGCGGAACATCAGCTTCAGCCGTTCATCGTGGGTTTCCACGGTTTTGGGCGTGAACTGCGCCACGCTGGCGACAAAACTGATCGTCGCCGGAATACGCAGATCCGGCGCGGCGTCCAGCACCAGTCGCGCTTCGCCGCCGATCTTCAACAACCCAGCCTGTTCGGTCGGCAGGAAAAATGTCATATAAACGTCGCTGAGATCGACCATGTTCAACACCCGGCCGCCAGCCGATAACACTTCGCCCGGCTCCGCAACGCGGTACTGCACGCGTCCATCGCGCGGCGCTTTTAATTCGCTGTCGTCGATGTCGGCGACAATACGCCGCTCGGTCGCCTGCGCCGCTTCCACGCGCGTTTGCGCCTGGATAATACTGGTACGCGCCGCCTCAATCGCCGCTTTTGCCGCAGATACCTGCGCTTTGGCGGTCTCCAGGGCGGCGCGCGCGCTTTCCGCCGCCGCGCGATCGTCATCTAACTGTTGTACAGATACCGCGCCACGCTGCGACAGCGAACGGGAACGCACGTGACGTTTAGAGACGGAGTCCAGCTCAGCTTCCCGCTGTTTGACGACCGACTGCGCGGCGCGCATTTCACTCTGGCGTTGCTCCAGCAAGACACGGGCGGCGGCAACCGCGCTTTCGGCCTCTTTAATCTGCGCAATCGCCTCCAGCCGCTGCTCCTGCAGCACGCGGGTATCCATTTTCGCCAGCACCTCGCCCTGACGAACGAACTGCCCTTCCGAAACGAGGATGGTATCAATACGCCCGGCAATCTTAGTGGCAATATCCACTTCGGTGGCTTCAATTCTGCCGTTGCTGGCGGCAAACCCCTCCGGTATTCCCGCAGGGCGCAGCATCCACCAGGCTATCGCGGCCACCGCCACAAGAATCCCCGCTCCCCACCACACCAGATGACGCTTCATTTTGTCCATAATCGACCCGCCGTAATCCCTGTTGTCTAACCATGCGTGTCACAAAATCCGCCGGGCGTGCGCTCAGCGGGGGTTTCCATTCGGGATAAGAATGAAAAAAGAAAAGGGGCCAGACGACGAACAGACGCCGATGAAGCGCTCGCCGTCAAAGGGTGTGAATGATGTAGGTACCCGGAAAAGAGGGAGTAATGTTGTCATCATCAGCGTTCCTGGCCGTAAATGAAACACGCATACTCATAACTGCTATAAATCGATACTAACACCTCTGTCCGGGATGTCTATTCGCTTATTGTTTGTAATGGTACTTAGCGTTTTGCCGCCAAATCCTGCGCGCAGGCCCAGGCGCTCGACCACGCCCACTGGAAGTTATAGCCGCCCAACCAGCCGGTGACGTCCATCACTTCGCCGATAAAATAGAGACCCGGCACGCGGCGCGCTTCCATAGTCCGCGATGATAGTTCGTTTGTATCCACGCCGCCCAGCGTCACTTCCGCTGTCCGATAGCCTTCGGTGCCGTTAGGCTGCACTTGCCAGGCAGTAAGCGTGTCAACCAACGCCTGCTGATCACGAACGTTCAACTGTCTGAGCGATACATCCGGGATCTGCCCCAACTGTTGTAAACACTCCACCAACCGTTTCGGCAAATGCATCGCCAGCGTGTTCTTCAGACTCTGGTTCGGGTGCGCGTTACGCTGTTCATTGAGAACATCTTCCAGCGAGAGGTCCGGCAATAAGTTAATGCTCACTAACTCCCCCGGTTGCCAGTAGCTGGAAATCTGTAAAACGGCGGGGCCGGACAGCCCACGATGGGTAAAAAGTAGGTTTTCCCGAAATACCGTGCCATTGCGGGCGGTAATTACGCAGGGCACAGAGACGCCAGACAGCGTCTGGAGCTGTTCTAACAGCGGCTTATGTAGCGTAAAGGGCACCAGCCCGGCGCGCGTCGGCAACACCTTGAGACCAAACTGTTCGGCGATTTTATAGCCAAACGGTGATGCGCCAAGCCCCGGCATCGACAGGCCGCCGCTGGCAATCACCAGCTTTTGCGTAGTCACCGTCTCGCCGTTCAACGCCAGTATGAAACCCGACTCATCACGCTCGACGCTCAGTACCTCGCTACGCAGGCGCATCGTTACGCCGCCTTTGTCGCACTCGGCAACCAGCATATCGACAATGCGTTGGGCGGAATCATCGCAAAAAAGCTGTCCCAGCGTTTTCTCATGCCAGGCTATCCCATACCTGCCGACCAGATCGATAAAGTCCCACTGGGTATAGCGGGCTAATGCTGATTTGCAAAAATGGGGGTTCTGGCTCAAATACGCAGCAGGCTCAACATAAAGATTAGTAAAGTTGCAGCGTCCACCACCGGACATGAGGATTTTACGTCCTGGCTTCTTGCCATTATCGATGAGCAGCACGCGGCTACCCGCCTGTCCTGCCTGCGCGGCGCAAAACATGCCCGCTGCGCCAGCGCCTATAATAACGGCATCAAACCTTTCCACGTCGCCTTCCTCTCTCAAATTCGGGCGGGAATTGTAAAGTTTCCTCAGTGGTCGCACCAGCGCGAAAAGCGCCTGAAAATGGTATTTATCTGAAATATATAAGATAATTCTTTAGTGATATCAAACAAAGCACGAAGTACATCAAAAAAAGTCTATATTTCACTTTGCCCGCGCCGCCAAAGTCACTGATAATGCGCCGCGTTCATGTCCTCAAAATGGCGTAACGTCCTATGCTACATTTGTTTGCTGGCCTGGATTTACATACCGGGCTTTTATTATTGCTTGCTCTGGCTTTTGTGCTGTTCTACGAAGCGATTAACGGCTTCCATGACACAGCCAATGCAGTCGCAACCGTGATTTACACCCGTGCGATGCGTTCGCAGCTGGCGGTTGTCATGGCGGCGGTGTTTAACTTTTTTGGCGTTTTGCTGGGGGGTCTCAGCGTGGCGTATGCCATTGTGCATATGCTACCGACGGATCTCCTGCTCAACATGGGTTCCGCGCACGGCCTCGCTATGGTCTTTTCCATGTTGCTGGCGGCGATTATCTGGAACCTCGGCACCTGGTATTTCGGGTTGCCGGCGTCCAGTTCCCACACGCTGATTGGCGCCATTATCGGCATCGGTTTAACCAATGCGATGATGACCGGCACGTCAGTGGTGGATGCGCTTAACATCCCGAAAGTTATCAATATTTTCGGTTCACTCATTATCTCCCCTATTGTCGGTCTGGTATTCGCCGGCGGTCTGATTTTCTTGCTGCGCCGCTACTGGAGCGGAACTAAGAAACGCGCCCGTATCCACCTGACGCCAGCCGAACGTGAAAAGAAAGACGGCAAGAAAAAGCCGCCGTTCTGGACGCGTATCGCGCTGATCCTCTCAGCTATCGGCGTGGCGTTTTCGCATGGCGCGAACGATGGTCAGAAAGGCATTGGCCTGGTCATGCTGGTGCTTATTGGCGTCGCGCCTGCGGGTTTCGTGGTCAATATGAATGCCTCCAGCTACGAAATCACCCGTACGCGCGATGCTATCAACAATGTCGAAACGTACTTTGAGCAGCGTCCTGACCTGCTGAAAGCCGTCACCGGCGTTGACCAACTGATTCCGTCTCCGGAACCGGGCGCGACTGAACCGACTGAATTCCACTGCCATCCGGCTAACACCATTAACGCGCTTAACCGTGCGAAAGGGATGCTGGCAAACGTGGAAAGCTACGACAAGTTAAGCGTTGAACAGCGTAGTCAGTTGCGTCGCATTATGCTGTGCATTTCCGACACGACCGACAAAGTCGTGAAATTGCCTGGCGTAAGCAGCGATGACCAGCGCCTGCTGAAAAAGCTGAAGACCGATATGTTAAGCACCATTGAGTATGCGCCAGTGTGGATCATTATGGCAGTGGCGTTGGCGCTGGGTATTGGTACGATGATCGGCTGGCGTCGCGTGGCGACCACTATCGGCGAGAAAATTGGTAAAAAAGGCATGACGTATGCGCAGGGAATGTCGGCACAGATGACGGCGGCAGTCTCTATCGGTCTTGCCAGCTACACCGGTATGCCAGTTTCTACCACTCACGTACTCTCCTCTTCAGTGGCGGGAACCATGGTCGTTGATGGCGGCGGGTTGCAGCGTAAAACCGTGACCAGCATTCTGATGGCCTGGGTATTTACGTTACCGGCGGCGATTATTCTTTCCGGCGTGCTGTACTGGCTTTCCCTGAAGATTATTTAAGCCAAATGGGCCGGATAGCGCTGTCGCTAATCCGGCCTGTCAGGATGAAACGACACAGGCCTGACAGGCCGCTACAAGCGGCGTCATCCGGGAGGCTTATCTAACACAAGCGGGTCAGGAAACTGGCCCGCTTTTTTTATTCAGTGCCAAATCATGAGCGCAATCAAGCTCACCACCACCAAACCGCATAACGCGCTGGTCAGCAGAAACTGGCGGCGCACGCGTTCACAACGGCGAATAAATTCTTCATCATGATGATCGCGATAGCGCTGAGCGTAGATATACCATATCAGGCGCACCTGTTTGTTGGGCTGACCATGCGTGGTAAAGAAGCCGCCGCCATCGACATATTGATAAAGCAAAGGATCGCAACCACGAAGTACCACTAACAGTGCGCGTAGCGATGAGAAATAGCGCGCCATATTAACAATGCAAACGACACATAAAGCCCAGAATAGTGAGACAGTGCTTATCATATCTCCTCCCCGGCGACCCGCCCACGGAGTTCCTCTCCGGGACTACCGCTCCCCGATACCCTGCCAGACAATCAGTGAAAGAGTACTACGAAAGCCGTCCATATTAGCGCTCCGCATTCGAACGGCTCTTATACACATTGTAGGAGATCAGTTAATTTTTTTACCAGAAGGTTAATCACTATCAATGCAATTCCCTGAAAATTTTGTTTAACTAACTGGCAAGCAAGGCAGATTGACGGATTATCCTGGTCGCTATAATGTAAGGATAGTTATGGTAAACGGCTGAGCTAGCCCCGCGCATAGAGTTCGCAGGACGCGGGTGACGCGGCGGCATAAGAAACGCCAGTAGCTCAATGGTCATCGACAACTTATGGAAGGAGTAACACTATGGCTTATAAACACATTCTTATCGCAGTTGATCTCTCCCCGGAAAGTAAAGTTCTGGTTGAAAAAGCGGTCTCTATGGCGCGCCCCTACAACGCGAAAATCTCCCTCATCCACGTTGACGTGAATTATTCAGACCTGTACACCGGTCTGATTGACGTCAATCTGGGCGATATGCAGAAACGTATCTCCGAAGAAACCCACCACGCGCTGACCGAGCTGTCTACCAACGCTGGCTACCCTATCACTGAAACCCTGAGCGGTAGCGGCGATTTGGGCCAGGTGCTGGTTGACGCCATCAAGAAATACGATATGGATCTGGTCGTTTGCGGTCATCACCAGGACTTCTGGAGCAAACTGATGTCTTCTGCGCGCCAGCTGATCAACACCGTTCACGTTGACATGCTGATTGTTCCGCTGCGCGACGAAGAAGAGTAATACTTGCCGTGCCGGCTGGCGGCTAAGACCGCATCTGGTCTATAGTCAATCAGGTTGGCCTGAACCATCAGGCAAATTCCGGCTCTCAACAACAACGCCCGCTTATGTGGGCGTTTTGTTTATCCCCCCTTCTTCGCAGTACTCAGTACATCATTCCATCACACCAAACATAATTAGTGTGATCCACTAATTAGTTTGCGTATCATTTGTATAATAACCTATTGATCAGGCTAATAACCGCAGTCTATATCAGGGTAAGTCTTTTCGGCGCGTTTTGATATACGCGCTCATACGTTTCGGGATGGCATTAAAAGGCGAAGGAATATGAATACAACTGCACCTACGGGCTTGCTGCAGCAACCTCGTCCATTTTTCATGATCTTTTTTGTAGAATTATGGGAACGATTTGGCTATTACGGCGTCCAGGGCATCCTGGCGGTCTTTTTCGTTAAACAATTGGGTTTTTCTCAGGAACAGGCCTTTATTACCTTTGGCGCTTTTGCGGCGCTGGTTTATGGCCTAATCTCTATCGGCGGCTATGTTGGCGACCATCTGTTAGGGACTAAACGCACCCTAGTCCTGGGCGCGATTGTGCTGGCGATTGGCTATTTTATGACCGGCATGTCGCTATTAAATCCCGATCTGATTTTTATCGCACTGGGTACGATTGCCGTGGGCAACGGGTTATTTAAAGCCAATCCCGCCAGCCTGCTCTCTAAATGCTATCAGCCTAAAGATCCCCGGCTGGATGGCGCTTTCACCCTGTTTTATATGTCGATTAACATCGGTTCTTTGTTATCGCTATCGCTGGCGCCGGTGATTGCCGATAAATTTGGCTATGCGGTGACTTATAATCTGTGCGGCGCTGGTTTAATTGTTGCGCTTCTGGTGTACTTCGCCTGCCGTGGCATGGTGAAAAATATCGGTTCTGAACCGGATCATAAACCGCTACGTTTTCGCAATTTGCTGCTAGTACTACTCGGCACCGTCGTCATGATTTTCCTCTGCGCCTGGCTGATGCACAACGTTAAGATTGCCAATCTGGTGCTCATCGTCCTTTCTATCGTCGTCACTATTTTCTTCTTTCGCGAAGCGTTTCGTCTGGATAAAACCGGCCGCAATAAAATGTTCGTGGCGTTTATTCTGATGATTGAAGCCGTGCTGTTTTACATTCTGTATGCGCAGATGCCTACCTCGCTGAACTTCTTTGCGATTAATAACGTGCATCATGAAATTCTTGGATTCGCCATTAACCCGGTGAGTTTTCAGGCGCTGAACCCATTCTGGGTGGTCGTCGCCAGTCCGGTACTGGCAGCGATTTACACCCGACTGGGTAGCAAAGGCAAAGATCTGACTATGCCGATGAAGTTTACGCTCGGCATGTTCCTCTGCGCGCTGGGTTTTCTGACCGCCGCCGCCGCCGGGATGTGGTTTGCCGATGCGCAAGGACTGACGTCACCGTGGTTTATCGTGCTGGTGTATCTGTTCCAGAGTCTGGGCGAGTTGCTGATTAGCGCGCTGGGACTGGCAATGGTCGCCGCTCTGGTGCCGCAGCATCTGATGGGCTTTATTCTGGGAATGTGGTTCCTGACCCAGGCCGCCGCCTTCCTGCTCGGCGGTTATGTGGCAACCTTCACTGCCGTACCGGAAAACATCACCGATCCGTTGCAGACGCTGCCCATTTATACCGGCGTCTTTAGCAAAATTGGTCTGGTAACGCTGGCGGTCACCGTGGTGATGGCCATTATGGTGCCGTGGTTAAACCGAATGATTAATACGCCAGGTACCGAACAGTAATACTCAGTGCCGGATGCGGCTTACGCCTTATCCGGCCTACAAATAATTGAGAATCGTAGGCCCGATAAGCGCAACGCCATCGGGCAATCCGTTACTCCGTCAGAGGGGTTCCGGCATAAATATCAAACCGATGCCCTTTGGTCACCACCGCGTTGGGCGTCGCGACATCCGCCAGCGGCGGCGCATAATCGGGACGTTTAACCACCACGCGTTTGGTCGCTAGCTGACGCGCCGGTTCCAGCAGTCCGTCGGCGTCGAGATCCGGCCCCACCAACGACTGAAATACCCGCATCTCTTTCTTCACCAGCGCGCTTTTCTGCCGGTGAGGAAACATCGGATCGAGGTAGACCACCTGCGGGCGCGGCGTGATATCGGTCAACGCCGTCAGGCTGGAAGCATGAATCAGCTGCAAACGCTCCTGAAGCCAGCCGCCAATGTCCGCATCGGCGTAGCCGCGCGTCAGACCGTCATCGAGCAACGCGGCGACCACCGGATTACGCTCCAGCATCCGCACGCGGCAACCGACGGACGCCAGCACAAACGCATCGCGCCCCAGTCCGGCCGTGGCATCAACCACATCCGGCAGATAATCGCCTTTGATACCAACGGCTTTCGCCACCGCTTCGCCGCGCCCGCCGCCGAACTTACGTCGATGGGCCATCGCGCCGCCGACAAAATCGACGAAAATGCCGCCGAGCTTCGGTTCGTCGCGCTTGCGCAGCTCCAGATGTTGCGGCGTCAATACCAGCGCCATCGGGTTGTCTTCGTCATGCTCCAGTCCCCAGCGGGCAGCCAGAACAGATAAGGCGCCGTCTGTGGCGCCCGTTTCATCCATTAAGCAGATTTGCACGTAAAATCAGCCTTTAATCCCGTAATGCTCCAGCATCGCGTCCAGCTGTGGTTCACGGCCACGGAAGCGTTTAAAGAGTTCCATCGGCTCTTCAGAACCACCGCGAGTCAGGATGTTATCAAGGAACGACTGACCGGTCTCACGGTTGAAAATGCCTTCCTCCTCAAAGCGGGAATAAGCGTCCGCCGCCAGTACGTCGGCCCACAGATAGCTGTAGTAGCCTGCCGCATAGCCGCCAGCAAAGATATGGCTGAACGCATGTGGGAAACGGCCCCATGTCGGTGACGGCACCACGGCGACCTGTTTTTTGATTTCAAAGAGCGTCTCAAGAATTTTCGCCCCTTGCTGCGGGTTAAATTCCGCATGCAGACGGAAATCAAACAGACCGAACTCCAGTTGACGCAGAATAAACAGCGCCGCCTGATAGTTTTTCGCCGCCAGCATTTTATCCAGCAGTTCCTTCGGCAACGGCTCGCCGGTTTCATAGTGGCCGGAGATAAACGCCAGCGCTTCCGGCTCCCAGCACCAGTTTTCCATAAACTGGCTCGGCAGTTCGACCGCATCCCACGGCACCCCGCTGATACCGGAGACCCCGGCGGTCTCAATGCGGGTCAACATATGATGCAAGCCATGACCAAACTCGTGGAACAGGGTGATCACTTCGTCATGGGTAAACAGAGCGGGTTTACCGTTCACCGGACGGTTGAAATTACAGGTCAGATAAGCGACCGGCTTTTGCAATGTGCCGTCCGCCTTACGCATCTGGCCGACACAGTCGTCCATCCACGCCCCGCCGCGTTTGTGTTCACGCGCGTACAGGTCAAGGTAGAAGCTTCCGCGCAGCTCGTTATTTTCGTCATACAGTTCAAAGAAACGCACTTCCGGGTGCCAGACATCAACGTCAGTACGCTCTTTGGCAGTGATGCCGTAAATACGTTTCACCACTTCAAACAGGCCATTCACGGCTTTGTTTTCCGGGAAGTACGGACGTAGCTGCTCATCGCTGATGCTGTACAGGTGCTGTTTTTGCTTTTCACTGTAGTACGCGATATCCCACGGTTGCAGTTCCTCAACGCCAAATTCGGCTTTGGCGAAGGCGCGCAGCTGGGCCAGCTCTTTTTCCCCCTGCGGACGGGCGCGTTTCGCCAGATCGGTTAAGAAATCGAGCACCTGCTGCGGATTTTCCGCCATTTTGGTGGCCAGCGATTCATGGGCATAATTTTCGAAGCCCAGCAGTTGCGCCAGTTCATGGCGCAGCGCAAGAATTTCTTCCATCACCGGGCTGTTATCCCACTTACCGGCGTTCGGCCCCTGGTCGGAGGCGCGAGTGGAATAGGCGCGATACATCTCTTCGCGCAACGCCTGGTTGTCGCAGTAGGTCATGACCGGCAGATAGCTCGGGATATCCAGAGTCAGCAGGTAACCTTCCTGCTCTTTGGCTTCCGCCTGGGCCTTCGCTGCCGCCAGAGCGCTTTCCGGCATTCCCGCCAGCTCGGCTTCGTCGGTGATGAGCTTCGTCCAGCCCATGGTGGCATCGAGCACGTTATTGCTGTACAGGTTGCCCAGCTCAGACAGGCGGGTGGCGATTTCGCCGTAACGCTGCTGTTTCTCTTTCGGCAGGCCGATGCCGGACAGTTCAAAATCACGCAGCGCGTTATCAACCGCTTTCTTCTGCGCGGTATTCAGAGTGGCGTAATGATCGCCGTCGCGCAGGTCGCGGTACGCGTTGTACAGTCCTTCATGTTGCCCAACCCAGGTGCTGTATTCAGACAGCAGCGGCAGCGTCTGTTCGTAGGCTTCACGCAGCTCCGGACTATTTTTCACCGAGTTTAAGTGGCTAATTGGCGAGAAAATACGCCCCAGAACATCGTCGGCTTCCGCCAACGGCTGGCAGAGGTTTTCCCAGCTATACGGCGCGCCATGCGCCACAACGCCTTCTACCGCCGCCCGGCAATCGGCCAACGCTTTGGTGACCGCAGGCACCACATGCTCCGGTTTAATTGCAGAAAAAGGCGGCAGTGAAAAAGACGTTAGTAATGGATTGGTCATATGCGCAGTCCTGTAGAAGAAGGTGAGTGGAGCGCGCTTTTGGCGCTCTCGCGATGAGATCTAGAATGGGGGATAGTAAGGGGAATTTCAATGATGGACAGCGTACAGACGTGGGTATCGCTGCAATAAGCCGCCCCTTTAACATCATCCCGGCTTACGTTTTATAAGCCGGGTGACAACGTCAGCGCGTTTTTCTCGCCATCTCGTAAGCAGCGGACAGATCCAGACGCTGCCAGAACTGTTGATCCTCGGTCTCGCCCGACAACGGATATCCTGCCGGTAACGCCGTCTCTTCCATTAACGCCTGACGCTGCGCTGGCGACAGGTTCGGCAGCGCTGTCTGTAGCAGAACATCGGCGCCTTTTGGTATTTTCAACGGCTGATGCTCGCCTTTCTGTTGCGGCAGGTTATAAGTCATGGTGAAGCGGTAGAAGGTATGCATGGCCGGATCGCGGTACGGATCGTCTTTTCCGGTCGATGCCGCGCATTCGACAATCGTCGTACCGCACTCTTTCACCAGCGCCTCACGCAGTTGAGCGCGAGCTTCGTTGAATAACGTACGGTAATACGGATCGTTAAGATAATGCGCGACATTACGCTGCGCGACCATCCGCGCGCCCATCACATCCAGCGGATAGTGTACGCCAAGGACCAGGCGAGAATAGCCATAACGCGCGCCACGAATCACCAGCGCATCAAAGCGTTCCGGGATCATTTCCGCCATCAACAGCGCATCCGTATAACCGGTATTCGTGTGTCCGCTGGGGAAAGCACCGCCACCTGCGGTATAAGGATGACCATCTTTTACCACCACATCATCCGGCGTCAAATGGATAGTATTACCCGGCACCTGGTAAGGACGCGGGTAATGAAAATATTTTTTCGCCGCGCCGGTGCTGACTTCCGAGGCTTTAATCAACGCCGCCGCTTTGCCCAACTCACCTTTATCATAAGCGGCGAGAAATGCCCGCCCCAGCCGCGGCCCCATTGCGTCGCTCAGGAAATAGAGATACTCCACGCTTTCCGCATCCGCCAGCGCCTGGTGACGGGTATTAACATCGGCATCGTGATTAATCGCCGTCACCGTCGCCAGATTGTCTTTCAATACTGCTTCCGGCAATGTATTGAAGGCGGAAAGTAGGGTAATCCCCATCTGTTGATTCTCAGTAGTATGAAAATCATAACCGCTAGCCTGTAACCAGGCATTATCCTCCTGGATGGAATTCTGTCGCATCTGAGCCAGGGCGTCGCGAGTCAACGCGGCGGTATCGCCTTGTAATGCCTTACGCAACTGTGTCAGCCATTGAGCCTCAAGGTCATTAAAGGCGACGCTCGCCGAGTCGGGCGTCACGCTTTTCGCTATCGACTCCGCCTGGGACAGGGGAATATCTTTCGCCAGTGCCGGCATCGCCAGCGCCAGAGATGACGCCAGTACAGTAATGTGTAGTTTCATTATGGTTCCTTTCATTAAAAATAACGCCAGGTCAAAACTACTACCTTGCCCACAGGCGATGCTGGCCTGCGCAGTTGACGGTTTGATGATACGAACACGTCTTGCAATACTTTCACAACGCGCGAAACAACATGGCGGTACTGGGGTAATCTCTACGGATCTGCGGTAAACTATCGGCTAACTTGTTTACTTCCCGGAATATCTGCATCCATGCTCAGTTATCGTCACAGCTTTCACGCTGGCAACCACGCCGACGTCCTTAAACATACCGTTCAGAGCCTGATCATCGAGTCGCTAAAAGAGAAAGAAAAACCGTTTCTCTATCTGGACACGCACGCGGGCGCGGGGCGTTATCAGTTGGGCAGCGAACATGCTGAACGTACTGGAGAGTATCTGGAAGGCATCGCCCGTATCTGGCAGCAGGACGATCTGCCCGCCGAACTGGAACCGTATATTAGCGTCGTAAAACATTTCAACCGCAGCGGGCAGTTACGCTACTATCCGGGCTCCCCGTTAATCGCCCGCCAGTTGCTGCGTGAGCAGGACAGTCTGCAACTCACGGAATTGCATCCCAGCGACTTCCCACTGTTGCGCGCGGAGTTTCAAAAAGACAACCGCGCCCGTGTGGAACGCGCTGACGGCTATCAGCAACTGAAAGCCAAATTGCCGCCGGTTTCCCGCCGCGGTCTGATTCTCATTGACCCGCCTTATGAAATGAAAACCGACTACCAGGCGGTAGTCAGCGGCATCAGCGAGGGTTATAAACGTTTCGCCACCGGTACATACGCGCTATGGTATCCGGTGGTGCTCCGCCAGCAAATTAAGCGCATGATTCATGAGCTGGAGGCCACCGGCATCCGTAAAATCCTGCAAATTGAGCTGGCGATCCGCCCGGACAGCGATCAGCGCGGGATGACGGCGTCCGGTATGATCGTGGTTAACCCGCCGTGGAAACTGGGGCAGCAGATGAACAACGTGCTACCGTGGCTGCACAGCAGGTTGGCGCCAAACGGTCACGGACACACTTCGGTAAGCTGGATCGTGCCGGAGTAATCACAGCCATCGGTGGAACCTTTCACCTTCAGGTATACAATCGCGAATATTTTGGCGGGTAGCGCAGAATCTATCCGTCCGACAACGAACATAAAGGAGCGGTCATGACCAAACACTATGATTACATCGCTATCGGCGGCGGCAGCGGCGGTATCGCCTCGATTAACCGCGCCGCTATGTACGGCCAGAAATGCGCGCTCATCGAAGCCAAAGAGCTGGGCGGCACCTGTGTTAACGTGGGCTGCGTGCCGAAGAAAGTGATGTGGCATGCCGCGCAGATTCGTGAAGCGATTCATCTGTATGGCCCGGACTACGGTTTTGACACCACAATTAATCAGTTCGACTGGAGCAAGCTGATTGCCAGCCGTACCGCGTATATTGACCGCATCCATACTTCATACGACAACGTGCTGGGCAAAAATAACGTGGATGTGATTAAAGGCTTTGCCCGCTTTGTCGATGCCAAAACCATTGAAGTGAACGGCGAAACCATCACCGCCGACCATATTTTGATCGCTACCGGCGGCCGTCCGAGCCATCCTGAGATTCCAGGCGTGGAATACGGCATTGATTCCGACGGTTTCTTTGCGCTATCTGCCTTGCCGGAACGCGTCGCGGTGGTAGGCGCAGGTTATATCGCTGTTGAACTGGCTGGCGTTATCAACGCGCTAGGGGCGAAAACGCATCTGTTTGTCCGTAAACATGCGCCGCTGCGCAGTTTTGACCCGATGATTAGCGAAACGCTGGTTGAGGTGATGAACGCCGAAGGCCCGCAACTGCATACTCACGCCGTGCCGAAAGCGGTAGTGAAAAACGCCGACGGCAGTCTGACTCTGGAACTGGAAGATGGCCGCAGTGAAACCGTTGATTGCCTGATCTGGGCCATTGGTCGCGAACCGTCGACCGACAATATTAATCTGGCGGCGGCGGGCGTGAAAACCAATGAAAAAGGTTACATCATTGTCGATAAATTCCAGAATACCAACGTTGAAGGCATTTACGCCGTTGGCGACAATACTGGCGCGGTAGAACTAACGCCAGTCGCCGTCGCCGCCGGTCGCCGTCTCTCCGAACGCCTGTTTAACAACAAGCCGGACGAGCATCTGGACTACAGCAACATCCCGACCGTGATCTTTAGCCATCCGCCTATCGGCACCGTCGGGTTAAGCGAGCCGCAGGCGCGCGAGCAGTACGGCGATGAGCAGGTAAAAGTCTATAAATCATCGTTTACCGCTATGTATACCGCGGTAACGACACACCGCCAGCCGTGCCGTATGAAGTTGGTCTGCGTCGGGCCGGAAGAAAAAATTGTGGGTATCCACGGTATCGGCTTCGGCATGGATGAAATGTTGCAGGGCTTCGCGGTAGCGCTGAAGATGGGCGCTACCAAGAAAGACTTCGATAATACCGTCGCTATTCACCCGACCGCATCGGAAGAGTTTGTGACCATGCGTTAATCGTCGTCATACCGGACGATAATTATCCGGCCTACGCGCTTTATATTATGTAGGCCGGATAGCAACTAAAAAGCTAACGAAGTCTCAACACGTAACTGATTAAGCTCTCTCATTTTGCAACGCAACCTGTTGCCGCAACTCTTCCGGAGTCTTAAGGAACGGAGTAAGTACACCGCTGAGCACATACAGACCCGCATAAATACCCAGCACACCGCCAGCCCCAAGAGAAGAATAGAATAAAGCGGTAATTGCGGGGGCAATAAAGGCGCCAAGCCCAGCGCCCAGATTAAGAACCGACATTGCCGCGCCTTTACTATCAGGGGCCAGCATGGGAAACAAGGCCGAAAGAGGCACGTAGCCTGCCATCGTCACGCCACATAGGCAGAGCACGAATGCCATCACGTAAAAATTATGTCCCAGTAGTTGCGGCACAGCCCATACAAGTAAGAGGACCACGGCATAGCCAAATCCCCCAACCCACATGATTGTTTTTCGCCAGCCGAATTTATCACCAAAAAAACCAAAAAAGAGATTCGCAAAAATAGCTACCAGAAAAACAGATGACCACATATGTAGCCACTCTGTTTTACTATAGCCATAACTAATAAGGTATAAAGGTAAAAATGTTGCCAGTCCGTATTGGGCAATACCATTGACTGATTTAACTACAAGCCCTATCGCAATAATCGGACGTTGTAAGATGGTGATACCTTTTAATAATTCGCCTGCACTAAAAGGGTGAATCTCGGATGCCGGCACAACATCACGGTTGACCCAAATACCCCATATTGAACCAATAAGAACAAACAGTAACCCAACCCACAGAACATGAATTTCACCCAGTACAGGTAATGCTATTGAGGAGAAGAAAGGGCCAATAACGCTAAGTCCTAATGAGAAAGTAAACCAGAACCAGCCAACTGCGGTGGATCGACGCGCGACAGGCGTGCTGTAATTAATCCAAATCAGAAATGAATAAGCGAACAGAGGATACCCGATCCCACGAATAGCATAGAAGGGCAGCATCCAGACCAAATCCATATTCTTCAGGCCAATGCCGATAAAACCGATACTACCTATTATAAAGGCAACAAGCCCACAGAACATCACTTTACGAGGTCCTAACGTTTGAACCAGTACGCCCGTAACCCATGCGGCCAGAGTAACAGTAATACCATAAGCCGTTATTAAATAAGATGCCTGGGCAACAGACAAACCCTTTTCAACAAGCCAAATCGAAATCCATGCTTGTTCAACGCCATCGCCTATCATAAATATTGTCAGGCCAATGTAGCCCCATAATAGATTTTTTGGCAGACCTAATTTTTCAAACATAATTCCCTCCAGTGTCATACACTGACTGGTAACGGATAAGAGGTAAGTTGTGGTTTCTTATTATTTGGCTATCATGCTTAACAACATACCCTGTACTTTTAGTGCATCCTGGCTTTTGATCATCGCTTCTATCTCAGGAATACTGAGTTGATCTATAAAGTCTGAAAGTGCTTTATACATTCGAATATTCAGCGCACATTCTGCAACTGGATCCTCGCGGCTAGGGAAAGTATCAAAATAAATCAATCCATTGAAATTAACGCGTTTAGCATAGTAAATATATTCAAGAGTCTGTAACAGATGGACTGAACCTAACATTAAACCATCATCGAAATGACCATATCCATCATTTAAATGGAAGCCTACAAGTCTATTTTTACGTGCTGACTGGAATAATGAAAATGCTGGGTTTTCCTTTTTCATTATCATATGGCAGAAATCAAGTGTAATCCCCAAGTTATCGTTACCGACATCATCAATTAACATTAGGGTTGAGGAAACATCACTAATATAAGAAAAGGTCCGTGGTTCATAAGGCTTGTATTCAAAACTAAACTGAAGATCTGGATGAGCACTTGTCACCTTACGTAAGGCATTTACCAGCAATTCATACGCTCGAAAATAGTCTTGTTGAAATGGGTAATCATAACCGTCATAGCCAAACCATAATGTTACAGTAGTGCCCCCCAGGAACTTACAAACTTCAGCAGCTTCCAACGTTGTCTCAATCGCTTTATCGCGAAGAACCGAATCTGGGTTAGTAAATTCACCATCAATAAAATCTTTATTGTAACGTAGTGCAATGCCGCTAACTTTCAATCCGTTATCTGTAATACATTGTTTAATGATTTTTTTATCCTGTCCAATAAAATGATCAGGATAGTTTAGCTCTATATGCGTCAATCCATCTACATTGCCCATTCTTGTAATAAGATCACATGTATCCATCTTATTATCTGCATTAAATAATTCAGGTCTTGAGCGGAAAGAATTAATTCGCGAAGAAAATTTCATTATAGTCACCTTGTTATGTATCACAGGTGCTTTTATAAGAAAGATTATGAGCACAGTAAATATCTACAATAAAATATTACTGAAAATAAAGTAATTTAATGATATTAGTCTTAAAAATTTTACTGCGAGTAAAATGCAAAAATAAAACATTTTACAGGCTGTGATCGAGATAACATTTTAATATGGTTATAGCATGGTAGTTTTATTTTTACATCTACAGGTGGAGTTATGCACAGCAGACTTAATGGCAATGAAGTTTTTTTACTTGCAAAAACCCCTGCTCCTGAACTGGGTAAAAAAGAACGAGCAATCGCTCGTTTCATTCATGATAATCCCCAGACTTTATCAAACATGTCAATTACCGATATTGCACATTATCTTAAAGTAAGTGTATCAAGCATTACAAAGGTTTCAAAAAAACTTGGGTTTACAGGGTTTCATGACTTAAAGCTCAGTATTTCTAAAAATATTAACAACAATGAAGATACTGTAGATATTCCTGTCATTCCTGATTCTGAAGGATTCATAGAGAAAATTTTCGAAAGCACACTCTTGAATTCTATCCTGGCGTTGCAAGAGGCGTTAAATGTTATTGACTGTTCTATTATCAAATCAGTTGCCTGGCTTTTTATCCATAAAAACGCTGAAGCAAAAATTTTTATTGCTGGCTGTGGTGGCTCAGCGTCCATCTGCGATGACTTTAACCATAAGCTATTGAAGATAGGTATTTTTTCAACTGTATTCAGTGATAGCCATAAGCAACTGATGTCCGCATCCCTTATGCGCCAGGGTGATATTCTTCTCGCAGTATCACACTCAGGACAAACTTCTGACATTATTCAGATGGTTAATATTGCAAATGAAAGAGGTGCCGAAACAATTTGCTTAACGAACTATCCCAATAGTCCTCTTAGCCTGATTTGTCGTCATTCGATAATCTCTGCGGTAAAAAATAACCCTATCACCGGAGAGAACGCCACTACCCGAATTGTACACCTAAATATTCTTGATGCTATTTTTACTATTATCGCCAGTAAAACGAGTGAGATAACTAAGAATAGCTTATTAAGCACCAGGAACGCGGTGATCTCCAAACGCACTGTCAGTTAAAGGTAAATAAAATGAAAAGAGATGTAGTTGTTATTGGAAGTCTTAATTACGACATTCTTATTCAGCAAGATCGTCTGCCTGAAGTAGGAGAAACATTTACGGGTAATGAATTGATGTTAATGCCTGGTGGTAAAGGTGCTAATCAAGCGGTACAGTGCTCAAAACTGGGATTGAACGTGAGTATGGTGGGGTGTGTAGGGAACGACATTTATGGCGAGCACCTCATTAATGCCCTACATGAAAATAATGTCTCCGTTGCTAACGTATTGAAACGGGGAACCACCACAGGTATCGGCATCGTACAGATCCTTGAGTCCGGTGATTATTGTAGCACCATTATTAAAGGAGCTAACTATCTGTTAAACGAAAATGATATTAGCGATAATTTATTTGATGGAAAACCGCTGGTGATTCTGCAATCAGAAATACCTTCACATATCGTTGAATATGTTATTAAAGTCGCCAGTATGTATCAATGCAAAGTTATACTTAATAATGCGCCAGCCAGAAGTATAGCGCCATCAACATTAAGTTCTGTTGATTACCTGGTCGTTAATGAAACAGAAGCCAGCTTTATGGCAGGTAGTGAAGTTTCATCAATTGATGACGCTCATTCTTGTGCCGCTAAGTTACATAAAATGGTTAGGAGTAATGTCATTATAACATTAGGGGAAAAAGGCGCGGTATTATCCTCGGATGAGTCAACCATGCACTTTCCAGCGGTCTTTTGCCCTGAAGTTATTGATACTACAGGTGCTGGCGATTCATTTATCGGCGGCATTGCCTACTGCCTGGTTAATAATATCCCTTTAACAAAGGCCATCCCTTTTGCTGCTGAAATAAGCATGTGCTCAATTCAAAAGTATGGTGGACAAAGCTCTTTTCCAATGCTTGCGGATGTTGCTCATGCCTTAGACTATTCCGACCTGTAAGACCGGAATTCAACTACGTAAAGGCCACCGACCTGCATTCATCGCTCTGTGCGCCCATCTTCAAGGGTGGGCGCACAAGCCTGCATGATTAATACGTACTGAAATAACTCTGGATCAGTTCCGGATTACGCGTCTGAGTTAATGCCGTCATCAGCAAGACTCGCGCCTTCGCCGGGTTGAGCGAGTCAGACACCAGTCCAGGCTGTCCTTTATCCAACGGTACTACGCCGTTTCCGGTGCGGGAAGCGCGCACCACGATAATCCCGGCTTTCTCCGCTTTTTTAATCCCCGCGTCGCTACGTACCGAGACCGAACCAGCGCCGGTTCCGGCATAAATAATACCGTCCGCGTGATGGGCGATCGCCGCATCATACATATATTCCGGGTCGTCCTGATAGCCGTAAATAATCACCACATTGGGTAATTTTTTGATATTACGTACGTCAAAAACAGAGCGCAGGGTATGAATTTTTTCCACCCGCGTTTCGAACTGTGGCTGACCATTAACGATGACCCCCAGATAGCCCTCTTCCGGCGCTTTAAAGGTATCCAGAGTCGTGGCATTGGTTTTCGTTACAAAGCGCGCCGAACCAATACGATCGTTTAAAACGACCATTACACCGCGTCCCTTCGCATTCGGGTCAGCAGCCACCGTGACCGCTTCCAGCAGGTTCATTGCGCCATCGGCGCTGATTGCCGACGCGGGCCGCATTGCAGCGGTAAACACCACCGGTTTGTCGCTTTTCACGGTCAAATTAAGAAAGTAGGCGGTTTCATCGAGCGTGTCAGTGCCATGAGTAATGACCACACCGTCAACATCATCCCGCGCCAATAACGCATTCACCTTCTGTGAAAGTTTCAGGATAATATCGCTGGTCATATTTTCGCTACCAATATTCGCCACCTGCTCGCCGTCAACGCGAGCGATATTATTCATTTCCGGCACGGCGTTTATTAATGTTTGCACGCCAAGTTCACCGGATTTATATCCGGCGGTTTGTGTATTATTGGCTGCCGTCCCAGCGATAGTGCCGCCTGTCGCGAGAATAACAATATGCGGTAGTGACATTGTGCTAAATACACAATGGCTGATGAGCAGCAACACGGCGGCCATGAAAACTCTGATTTTCATTTTCTTCCTCTGAATTAAAAATAATAAGTGACGTGTGCTATAAAAACATGAATAACAATCAGGCCAGAACCATTTTTCCTATTAACAGCCCGACAATGACCGAGACAATCACGTTAACTAATCCCGGACGCATAAAACTATGGTTAAGCACATATTTGCCGATACGCGTCGTACCGGTATCGTCAAACGCCAGCGCCGCCAGACACTGCCCCGCCACCGGAATAAAGAAATAGCCGTTAACGGCAGGCCAGGAGCCGATTAACGCATAAGCGGGCAACCCTAACGCCAGCCCCAGCGGCAACAGAATTAACGTCGTTGCCGCCTGGCTGCTGACCATAGCGGACACGAAAAACATCATAATGGCGATAAGCCAGGTATGCTGTTGCAATAGAGTTTGCACTTCTGCCTTAATCAACGCGATATGACCATTCACGAACGTCTCACTCATCCAGGCCAGGCCGAAGGCGCAGACAATCGCCAGCGCGCCCGCCCGAAATACCGTACCGCTGATAATTTGATCGACCTGCGGTCGGCATAACAACACAATCAGGCAGGCAAAAGAGAGCATCGTAATCTGGATAGCGGCGGACATCGAAAGCGGTTGTAGCCCTTTCGCTGTTTCCACCATGGGCCGCAGCGCCGGAATCAGTCCTAACAGAACGATAACGATCGCGCTGGTCAGAAATAACGCCACCGACAATTTGGCGCGCGAAGTGACCACCGTATTTTTACTTTCTTTCTGCGCAGGTTTAATTAACCCTTCAGCAAGCCGACGTTGATATTCCGGATCGTCTTTTAACTCTTTTCCTTTATTAAAGGTCGCTATTGCCCCCATCGCTACACCGATTAACGTGGCGGGCACGCAAATCATCATTATGGTTGAAATAGAGACGCCCAACGGCGCCATTAAACCAATCATCGCCGCCATGGCGGCAGATATAGGACTGGCGGTGATCGCCTGTTGCGATGCGATAACGGAAATAGATAAAGGACGTTCCGGTCGAATACCTGAATCCCGTGCGACTTCAGAAATAACCGGTAGCAAGCTATAAACGACATGCCCCGTTCCTGACATAAAAGTGAAGATATAACAGATAAACGGCGCTAATAACGTAATGTAACGCGGGTGGCGACGCAGAATTTTTTCCGCCAGTTTGACCAGTAAATCCAGCCCGCCGGAGGCCTGTAAAGAAGCGGCCGCCAGGACAACAGAAAGAATAATCAGAATAACATCAATCGGTGGCGTAGAAGGCGTCAGGCCAAAAATAAAAACCATCACGCCGACGCCTAACCCGCCGACCATCCCTAAAAATACGCCGCCGATCCTGGCGCCTATCATCAGGGCCACAAGGATAAAACATAATTCCGTCCAAAACATACTTCCTCCTGGGTTATCTGGAGTGAGTGTCGCTTTACATTGAGGGACGTAACCTATTGTGCAAACGGTTTACCAAAACCAAATGCGCCGTAATGAGATAACACCTGCGCCGCCGATTTCCCGCCCTGCCGCATGGCGCGTAACACGCTTTCTTTATCGGGTTCCGCCATACCCGATTGCAAAATGGAAAGCAAAAAACCGGTTAAGAAGGCGTCGCCTGCGCCCAGCGTATCGACAGGTTCGATATAAGCAGGTTGCCACTCCAGATAATCCGCGCCGGAAAAATAATAAACTTTTTCATGCCCGCAGGTGGCAATAATATGCCGACAGCCATAACGATAAAGTTTATTGAGTTTTATTTTGATTTCATCTGGCGATAACCCGCTACAGGAGACAAATCCATAATCTACCCACGGGCATACCTTTTCAAAATAGTCGTCTGTACCGCGCCCGGAAAAATCAAAAGAGAGTAAGACAGTTTGTTGTTTAATTTTCTCCAGTTCCGATTCCAGGTGGCCGTTAATACTGGAATGGACTAAGGTAAATTGTGATATATAGCGAAGATCGTCGTCAGACAGACTAAAAGGATGTTCCCGCAATACGCCGTTTTTGTTGCTGGCGACAAATTGCCGATCGCCATGCGAGAGACGGATACAGGCATACCCATTTTCGCCGGTATAATGGCGGCTGTGAGAGATGTCTATCTGTAGCTGGTGTAATACATCCTGTACGTGCTGTGCGGCGTCGTCATTGCCAAACGCCCCCATAAACGCGCTGGGGATGTCTGCTAATTTCGCATAGACAGCAAAATTTAATGCATTACCGCCGGGGTACATGATGCCGGAATGCAGGTATTTATCGACAACGTTGTCGCCAATACCCAATACGCTGATGCTCATCATTATTCCTTGTTTGTCTTTACAATAAAAAGCGTCCCTGCTTTTTTATCCATCCTGATGTAATTAATATTCCACTTTCCACATATAGCGGCGCGTCGTTAACGGATGCTGACGCGCCTCAGCTAACGCCCGATTGTAAACGGGATAAACGTTATTAAAGAGAGAGTGGTTAAAGTAATCAATAACCGTGGTTTTAATGGTCGATAGCCCCAGCTCTTTCGCATCGACAACTTCAATCCGGCGGCCATATTTTTTCAGGAAGTTTAACGCGCGTTCATCCACCGCCCGCGTATTGCCCTCGGAAAACTGGAAGAAGAAAGGCGTATTCGCATCGGTAATTTCAAACGGCCCGTGGAAAAACTCACCGCTATGAATACAGGCGGAATGTATCCATTGCATTTCCATAAAGATGCAGATGCTCTGTAGGTAGGCTGCGCCATAGCCCGCGCCGCTGGCGACGGTGTAAATGACTTTATCGTCTTTATATTCCTGCGCGAACGCCTGCGCGCGTTCCGCAACCTGCTCGCAAGCGCGCCAGACGATACGGTTGATTTTGCTGACGCCATCCTGAAAATCGTCATAGTGCGCATACCCTTCCGTCTGCTGGAGCAGTTCGACCGCACTCAGCAGGCCTTTCATCGTTTTCTCTCCGGCAATATCTTTACCGTCGCCAAACGTGTACGTTTCCACATAGTCGCAATGCGCCACCAACGGTGAATCCATTATCCAGGTTAAACCAATGACCGGCGCGCCGTGCTGACGGGCGATTTCAGCCGCTTTAATTGTCTCTGGCGTATTACCTTTGTGGGAGGCGACAACCACAACGGCATTTTCTCCCAGCGCTACCGGCGGGTTGTTAATAAATTCTCCGCTGTTATACAGACCGACAGTCAACGCTTTCGCTTCTTTTTCTAAAAATGCTTTCGCCGGATAGAACGCCGCATAAGAACCGCCGCACGCCACGTAATAGACGTATTTAACGCCTCCTTTCTCTGCCTGGCTGGTCACAATATTGCTAACTGTCTCTTTCATACCCATCATGCTTTCCTCTGGTTCCATCAATGATACAGGCGAGGATTCGCCATAAATGACTCATAATGTATTATTATTTTTATATGACATTTAAAGACATTTAATCAAGATGGAAACCAAAAAAAATCGGGATCCGCGATCTGGATCCCGATTCAGCCTGCTCTTCGTTAGCGTAATGCTGACATCATACAGTAAACCGTATTTTATCGCCGACAATCAACTGTTGCGAAACGCAGGAGAGTTCTCCTTTGTTATCAATCATTTCACTTTTTGTCAGGATCAGCGGATAACCCTCGTTGACGCCAAGATAATGGGCGACTTCAAAGCTGGCATAAACCAGTTCGATCATCTTACGGGAGTGGGTAAACCATAAATGGTATTTCTCGCGTAAGCATTCATACAAAGAGTGATTATTAAGATCTTCGTCCAGCAAAAACGCAAAACGTGGGGGAAGATGTACGGTTTCCAGCGATACCGCCACATCGTCGGCATAGCGGATACGTTCAATGACGACCGCTTTTTCGCCATCGTTCATATTCAGTAACGCTTTTGTCTCATCGTCTACCGATTCAAAAACGGATTTGATGGTGCGTGACCCCGGGCGACGTCCCTGGGACTGGCATAACTCGCTGAAACTCATGATGCCGGTCATGCTACGCTGAAATTTCTCACCAGAAACAAAGGTGCCTTTGCCGGAGACACGGGTCAGCAAATTTTCACGCGTCAGCGCATCCAGCGCCTTACGGACCGTGACCCTGCTCACCTGCCAGCGCACGCTCAGTTCATTTTCCGTCGGGATCTGCTGGCCTGGTTTATACTCTCCACGCGCAATAGCCTCTTTTAAGGCGTCTTCAAGCTGCTTATAAAGCGGTTTGGCGCTTTTACTGTCGGGTTGCTCGATCATTTGTATCCATTTGTATTATCATGGTGCCATAGCTTGTATTATAACTATTTACGTTACCTTTGTTTGTGAATCCACGCCATGCGGTGACGTAGTGATACCGCTATGAAACGAATGTTCTGATTTTAGGTCTGGGGCGGGCGTCATGAAAATAGGGTTTTCGCAATACTATTCAGTAAGTTATAAATTGTTTTTCTTGAGAGGTAAATTGCAAAATGTGATCCACAGCACACTTTGCCACTCAGGTATCGAAGCGAATGTCTACGCTTAATAGACAGCCGGGCAACACCCGTATCTTTTACGACGCAAGCCGGAGGTCCTTGTCATTATGCTCAACCAGAAATTAAACCCCACGCCTTCTGAAGATCTGACTATTGATGTCGATCTGCTTTATGAAACAGACCCGTGCGAGTTAAAGCTGGATGAAATGATCGAGGCGGAACCGGAGCCGGAGATGATCGAGGGGCTTCCCGCCTCTGACGCCCTGACCCCTGCCGATCGGTATCTCGAACTGTTCGAGCATGTACAGTCAACAAAACTGTTTCCAGACAGTAAAACGTTCCCGGACTGCGCGCCGAAGATGGACCCGCTTGATATCCTGATCCGCTACCGTAAGGTCAGACGCCACCGTGATTTTGACTTACGCCGCTTCGTCGAGAACCATTTCTGGCTACCGGAAACCTTATCCAGCGAGTATGTCTCTAACCCCGAAAACTCGCTCAAAGAACATATTGACCAGCTTTGGCCGATACTGACGCGCGAACCGCAGGATCATATTCCGTGGTCTTCGCTGCTGGCGCTGCCGCAATCCTATATCGTGCCGGGAGGCCGTTTTAGCGAAACCTATTATTGGGACTCTTATTTTACCATGCTGGGTCTGGCGGAAAGCGGGCGCGAAGACTTACTTAAATGTATGGCGGATAATTTCGCCTGGATGATTGAAAACTATGGCCATATTCCCAACGGCAACCGCACCTATTACCTGAGCCGCTCGCAGCCGCCGGTTTTCGCCCTGATGGTTGAACTGTTCGAAGAAGATGGCGTACGCGGCGCGCGGCGTTATCTCGACCATCTCAAAATGGAATACGCCTTCTGGATGGACGGCGCCGAATCGCTGGCGCTCAACCAGGCTTATCGCCACGTTGTGCGGATGCCGGACGGTTCCCTGCTGAACCGCTACTGGGACGATCGCGACACGCCGCGCGACGAGTCCTGGCTGGAAGATGTCGAAACCGCAAAACATTCCGGTCGTCCGCCCAATGAAGTCTACCGGGATTTGCGCGCCGGGGCGGCGTCCGGCTGGGACTATTCTTCACGCTGGCTACGCGATGCGGGCCGGCTTGCCAGCATACGTACGACCCAGTTTATCCCTATCGATTTGAACGCTTTTCTGTATAAACTGGAGAGCGCTATCGCCAATATTTCAGCACTGAAAGGCGAACGTGACACCGAGGCACTATTTCGCCAGAAAGCCAGCGATCGACGCGCCGCCGTGAACCATTATCTGTGGGATGATGAAAACGGCTGTTATCGGGACTATGACTGGCGACGCGAAGAAATGGCGCTCTTTTCCGCCGCCAGTATCGTGCCGCTGTATGTCGGTATGGCGAACCACGAGCAGGCCGACCGTCTGGCAAATGTGGTACGCAGCCGTCTGTTAACGCCCGGCGGGATTATGGCGACCGAATACGAAACCGGCGAACAGTGGGATAAACCGAACGGCTGGGCACCGCTGCAATGGATGGCGATTCAGGGCTTCAAACGGTATGGCGACGATATGCTGGGCGATGAAATCGCCCATAACTGGTTAAAAACGGTGAACCATTTTTATCAGGAACACCATAAACTGATCGAGAAATACCATATTTCCGGCGGTACGCCCCGCGAAGGCGGCGGGGGCGAGTATCCGCTACAGGATGGGTTCGGCTGGACCAATGGCGTGGTGCGCCGCCTGATTGGCCTTTACGGAGAGCCTTAACCTGCTCCGGCCTCAGTGAATCGCATCATAAATGGCTGACTGAATTTTCAGCCATTTTTTATTGTCTGCGCTGGGCCGGGCCTGAGCGCGCAATCGGGCCTGCTCCGTATCGTGCTGCTGGCGCGTCACAACAGCCGGAACGGTGCAAAACGTTTGCAAATAGATTTTATGCATCGCGGTCAGCGGCGCGCCGCTCGACATGTCATGACTTAACGTTGTGATAAATCGTCGGCAGGGTTTGACCTCATCCATCAGCGCGGGATAACGCAACAACAGTTGCAGCACCTCGGTATGTCCTGCCGCAAACGCCTGCTCCGTCCACGCGAGCTGCCAGTTCATTCCGCCCTGGAGGAACAGCGCCGTCACCCGCGTATCATTGCGCTCTATCGCCGCCCGCATGGTAAACGCATCCCAGGTAATCCCCATATGATTGAGCGTTTCCCGCGCGGAAGGCGCCTCGCGCGGCGGTTCATCCTGCGCCATTGCGGGAGCTTGCCCGTTATCGGAGCCTGGCGACGGCGAACTAAATAGCCAGAACGCGCCCGCCAGTATCGCCAGCGTCATGACGCCAACCGCGCCCCACAAAGCGCCGGAAATAAGTTGCTCACGCTCTTCAGGCGTACGCGGAGGCCGCTTACGCGGTGGTTCTATGCTCTCGCTAATCTCATGCTTATCTCCCCCGGCCTGCCGATCTTTAAGCCGCGCGGTTTCCCAGAACTGGCGCAATTCACGTTCATCCGCCAGCAGAAACGAAGCGGGATTCACGCGGGTACGTTTTTCGGCATAGGCGCGCTGGATGGGCCGAACGATTTGCTGATACTGAACGTTTAGCAGCATAAGCTGCGCTGAGGTGAGCGGCTGCCTGGCGATAACCTCGTTTCGCGCGAGGCGACAATCATCCAGAAACATACGCAGAGTGGTGCGCGACTCGGCGAACAGCGTTAACGCTGAGGCGTCATTAAAAATTCTGACGTAATGACGGGCAAACAATTTTTTATCAACCACCATAAGCGCCAGTTCGCTGAACAACATGCCTTCCAGCGCATGTTGATCTTCTCCCTGTTTTAACCACTGGCGCAAACGGTCCGGGCCAAAATGTTGCTTGAGGTAGTGATTCAGGGACGCCCGATCCGGCCATGCGCGCGCAATAAGCGCTTTTAACGTCAGTTCTATCGCCCGAAGCTGACGCTGCGCCTCAAGATGCGCCTCCTGGTCGGGGTCTTCCAGCTCAGTTTGATACGTCAGTAGCGGCTGCTGCTGACGTAGATGCTCCAGCGAGGTGACAAAACGCAACGCGGCAAGGAGTTGATTTTCGCTCACCTCTTGCCCGCTGTCATACTGGGGAACATGCTGCTGAAGATGACGCAGTTGCAGCATAAACTGGCTCAACTGCGCGTCATTTATCCGCAATTTTTTCGCCACCGCGCCCCAACCGCCCAGGTTAAGACGCGCCTGCTCAAGTTGTTCCATGAACCACCGGGGCTCTTTTCCCTCTGTGGTATGAATACCCAGCAGCAACAGGATTTCTATTGATGCCTGGCGGATAATCCCCAGGCTATGTTCAAAAGGCGCACGTGTCGCCTGCGAAGCGCTATTCGTCATTATCTTCCCTAAAAAGACGATCCCGCGACGAGATCTTCGTTTTCTTTTAATTATGTTTTTTCATAGATATAACAGATTCAGCCACATTTCAGTGACTTAATCTTAATGATTGCAAATTTATAAGAAGATCGGTTACTAACCAAAAACATCAGTTTTTCATTCTGTCAACGCGGCGTGACGCTGAACGGCATAGACCTTTTCCCTGCCTGCGTTTGGCCGTCTGACCGCTAGCCACGCGTGCAGCACACTTTATAATCGCGCTTTTTATGAGAAAGATGCCATGCCGCACATTTCATCTCGCTTTAGCTCCGCCTGCATCGCGTTTATTAAACAGTGGCAGGGTCTGTCGCTGGAAAAGTATCGCGATCGGCAGGGTAACTGGGTGATTGGTTACGGGCATATGTTGACGCCGGATGAGACGCTGACGTTCATTACGCCCGACCAGGCGGAGGCATTCTTGCTGGATGACCTCAATAGCTGCGATATGCTGCTACAGAATTGTTTGCCGGAACTTAACGATCGGTTTCAACGCGAAACGCTTATTGCGCTGATGTTCAGCATCGGACATCAGCGTTTTTTATCATTAATCAATACGAGTGATATTTCACAGCCAGAAATAAGCGGGCTGCGAATTTAACGTCGCTAATTCGATTCATTTAACATCATGGCGGCCTGGGTACGATTTTTTACATCCAGCCGCCGGTAAAGCGACTCCAGATGCGCTTTAACCGTCCCGGTACTAATATTTAACGCCCGCCCAATTTGTTTATTTGATTCTCCTGCGGCAAGCATCTGTAAAATTTCCCGCTGGCGGGCGCTTAACGCTTTTATATCACGGGACTCCAGCTCCGTTGAATTTAACCAATCCCCCGGTAAAAACATCATCCCGCGAGCGACAGCATTGAGCGCAAGGACAAAGGTTTCGGCATCAGAATCGCGTGGCACCACGGCCTGAACGTTAAATTGCATGACTTCATGCAGCCACTTTTGACTGCCATCCATCGCCGTGATAATAATCTTCACCTCCGGAAATTGCTGCGCGATTCTTTGTAACACCTCGCGGCAAAATTCAGCATCCAGGCCGCTATCCAGCATGACCAGCGCATCCGGCGCGCTTTCTATTTTTTGCCAGAGTTCTTCTGCCTGACCGACACTCTGGATACTTATTCCTGGAATGTGCTGCTGCAAACTGATTTTCATTCCATGAATAAATATTGACTGCCTGTCAAACATGATTACCTGCATTACTTTTCTCCACCTGGGTAAGATAATAGTCTCAAGATGAGGAAGGGTATTACCCGTAGGGTAAAATAAGAAGTCGCCATTTGGTATAGGCCATTTTACCGATAGTCATTGGTTGAGGAAGGGAAAGGTTATGAATATTTACAGCTTCAACATCGGGATTACAGAATTCGCTAAAATTAGCGTTTTAAAGTAAGGAATATCTTATTAGTACAAACAGACAAGGCTAATTTGAATATTAATTTAATGAAGAGTACGCCTGGCGCGTCACAAAGGAAATATCTGCTTTTCGCCTGATGTGTTACAAAAAATAAAGTAGCACATTTTGTTAAAAAATAGCCAATCCGCCTGAAAACCGCGACGATGGGTCAATGACAATACCGTGTATGTACATGCATTTCTCTGCCCCACTACACCCGCTGTTATCGGCGTGTTTTACCGCCCTTGTCCCGTTTATCGGCTTTTTGGCGCTAAAAAGCCTGGCCGGAAGGCGATAAATCCGCCGCGCAACGCGATCAGACGTATTCGTCACGCGAGCAATGATTGCGAAAGGGCTTATTAGATGCTAGAAAATCAATAAAACCAGCCGCTTCAGCGTCACTGTTTCAATAAAAACAATAATAGAGCCTGATGATGGATAAAATATATGCAATGAAATTGTTTGTACGCGTGGCGGAACGGGAAAGTTTTTCCCGTGCAGCAGAAGATATCGGCCTTCCCAAAGGCAGCGTCTCACGGCAAATACAAGCGTTAGAACATCAACTGGGCATCCGCCTGCTCCACCGCACCACCCGGCGGGTACAGCTTACTCAGGACGGTATGGTTTACTACGAACGGGCAAAAGATCTGTTGAGTAACCTGGATGAACTAGAAGGTCTTTTCCAGCCTGATCCCGCCAGTATCAGTGGCAAAATACGGGTAGATATACCGCCATGTCTCGCAAACAGCCTCATCATGCCGCGCCTGCCCACTTTTTTGCATCAGTATCCCGGCATTGCGCTGGAACTTTGTAGTAGCGATCGACAGGTCGATTTACTACGGGAAGATTTCGACTGCGTGGTACGCACAGAGCCGCTACATGCGCCAGGGATACTGACGCGCCCGCTTGGCAAACTGAGAAGAGTGAACTGCGCCAGCCCACAATACCTGGCGCGCTTTGGGTATCCAGAAAACCTTGACGACCTCGCCTCACATGCGATGGTGCATTATTCATTGACCCCGGGAGTCTCTTCACCGGGTTTTGCCTTCGAAACTCCCCACGGTATGCAGTGGGTAAAAACCGGCGGAATGCTAACGGTAAACAGTACGGAGACCTAGCATACGGCCTGTCTGGCAGGATTAGGGATCATTCAGACGCCGCGCATTGCTGTACGGGAGGCGTTACGCGCTGGAACGCTCATTGAAATTTTACCGCAATATCGCGCCGCTCCACTGCCGGTGACGCTGCATTATCCCCATCGCCGTAATCTTTCCCACCGGGTACACCTGTTTATGGTATGGCTGACTGAAACCATTAAAGAGGCCGCAGAGTAGCCGCATTTTCAGCATCCACCGGGGAGAAGCTATACTGACATATTCTATTAATGATGAAGGACTACCGACCTGATGACGCAGGAAAATGACGTAAAACGCCCTATTCAGGAACTGGAGCACGACCCGATACAAAAAATAGAAACGCAGCCGCATGACGCCCCGGAAAAAAACGAAAAGGCAAATCAGGCGTTGCATTCCGTCACCACCCTGATGCAAAAAATTCAGCGTCAACCAATGGTGGCCCACCTCATTCGCGCGACCGAACGTTTTAACGATCGACTGGGTAATCAGTTTGGCGCGGCTATCACCTACTTTTCGTTTCTGTCGATGATCCCGATAATGATGGTGTCCTTTGCCGCGGCAGGTTTTATCCTCGCCTCGCACCCTAATCTACTGGAAGATATTTTCAGCAAGATATTGATGAATGTGAGCGATCCTACGCTGGCGTCCACGCTTAAAAATACGATTAATACGGCGGTTCAACAGCGTACCACGGTAGGGCTGGTCGGACTGGGTATCGCGCTCTATTCCGGCGTTAACTGGATGGGCAACCTGCGGGAAGCGATTCGCGCCCAGTCACGGGACGTCTGGGAGCGCAAGCCGCAGGATCAGGAGAAAATCTGGCTCAAATATCTGCGCGATTTTATCTCGCTGATTGGATTATTAATCGCTTTAATCATTACGCTGTCCATTACTTCCATCGCCGGTTCCGCCCAGCAGATGATCATCTCCGCCTTGTATCTCGACAGCATCGAATGGTTAAAACCGGCCTGGCATTTGATCGGTCTGGCCATCTCTATTTTTGCCAACTATCTACTTTTTTTCTGGATTTTCTGGCGACTGCCTCGCCATCGTCCCCGTAAAAAAGCGTTGATTCGCGGGACATTTATCGCCGCTATCGGTTTTGAGGTGATTAAAATCATTATGACCTATACGCTGCCGTCACTGGTGAAATCGCCTTCCGGCGCGGCGTTTGGCTCCGTACTCGGTCTGATGGCCTTCTTCTACTTTTTTGCCCGCCTGACGTTATTCTGCGCGGCCTGGATAGCCACCGCCGAATACAAGGACGACCCGCGAATGCCGGGTAAAACGCAACGCTAGTCTGCGGCTTGCTGCCGGATGGCACGCACGGCGTCGTCATTCGGCCTACTGGCGTGTAGTCCCAGGCCGGGCAAGCAAAGCGTACCCGGCGGTACAATCAGGCACGTCCTTCCGCCTCATCTCATTGTTTCAGCATATAAATCCAGTAATTAACTTTTATTTAACCAGAAACCAGTTTTATCCACCAATTCTAAAATTATGTGAAGCATTTCATAGACGCAAAATGGCTGGCTTAAACATTATCCCCTTTTTGCGCTTTTTTTGACCATTTTTAGCTTTTGTTACACATTGAAATATAACTTTTGCTGTGCGTAATATGGCTATTCGTTCGCTAAAAATAAGAAAATAGTATGCAAGCAACCGCCACAACACTCGACCATGAGCAGGAACATGTTCCGGTAAACTCACGCAATAAAGTCGTTATTGCCTCGCTTATCGGCACCGCGATTGAGTTCTTCGACTTCTATATTTACGCCACCGCAGCGGTGATCGTGTTCCCCCTTATCTTCTTCCCCCAGGGCGATCCCACTGCGGCAACGCTACAATCGCTCGCCACCTTCGCTATCGCGTTTGTGGCGCGTCCGATTGGCTCTGCGCTATTCGGTCACTTCGGCGACCGGGTAGGCCGCAAAGTCACGCTGGTGGCTTCGCTGCTGACGATGGGGATCTCCACGGTCATTATCGGTCTGTTACCGGGCTACGCGACGATAGGTATTTTCGCGCCGCTGCTGCTGGCGCTGGCGCGTTTCGGTCAGGGACTGGGGCTGGGCGGCGAATGGGGCGGCGCAGCGTTATTAGCGACGGAGAATGCGCCGCCGCGCAAACGCGCGCTGTATGGCTCCTTCCCGCAGTTGGGCGCGCCGATCGGCTTCTTTTTTGCCAATGGCACCTTCCTGTTGCTCTCCTGGCTGCTGACCGACGAACAGTTTATGAGCTGGGGCTGGCGCGTGCCGTTTATCTTCTCGGCGGTGCTGGTGATTATCGGCCTGTATGTGCGCGTGTCGCTGCATGAAACGCCGGTGTTTGCGAAAGTCGCCGCAGCGAAAAAACAGGTAAAAATACCGCTGGGCACGTTGCTGACGAAGCATGTCCGCGTAACCGTTCTCGGCACGTTTATCATGCTGGCGACCTACACGCTGTTCTATATCATGACCGTCTATTCCATGACTTACAGCACGGCCGCCGCGCCGGTGGGGCTTGGCTTGCCGCGCAATGAAATACTGTGGATGCTGATGATGGCGGTGATTGGTTTCGGCGTGATGGTGCCCATCGCCGGCCTGCTGGCGGACGCATTTGGCCGTCGGAAAAGCATGGTCATCATTACCACGCTCATCATTCTCTTCGCGTTGTTCGCCTTTACCCCGCTGCTGGGTTCAGGCAATCCAGCGCTGGTATTCGTGTTCCTGTTGTTAGGCCTGAGCCTGATGGGGCTGACCTTCGGCCCAATGGGAGCGCTGCTGCCGGAGCTATTTCCGACGGAAGTGCGCTATACCGGCGCATCGTTTTCCTACAATGTCTCATCGATTCTGGGCGCTTCCGTCGCGCCGTATATTGCCGCATGGCTGCAAAGCCACTACGGGCTGGCGGCGGTAGGGGTTTACCTGGCGTCAATGGCGGCGCTGACGCTGATTGCACTGCTGTTAACCCATGAGACGCGTCATCAGGCGTTGTAATAGGGCGCCGGATGGCATCATCCGGCGCTACGTTTCACGTTACTGCTTCATCTGCGTTAAAATCGTCCGGCACTGATTGGCTTCGCCTTCAGAGGGCGAAATGAGCGCCAATAGCGCGGCGGCGGGCGTTACCAACGTCGCCAGCGCTGCCGCAACCGCGCCGCGCGCAATCAGCGGGCCGGGCTTGACGCCCGCCTGCGGATTTTTAAATGTCCCGCGCACGTACAGCGGCGATCGCAGCGTAATAATACGAATCCCCTTACTTTCCGGATCAATGGTTAAATCGAGCTGTTCAGAGGCGAAGCTCGCCGTACCGGTCACGTTAATCAACGCATTTTCTGTATCAAAAGCAAAAATTTGCGGTCGCGCCACGCCGTTCGCAATATTGAGATTCGCCGCCGCGCAGTTAACCCGCACTTCGTCATCGCCAAAAATCTGCCCGACAATATAGTTGCCGACGTTCAGCCCCACGATTTCCATCAGGTTGCGGCTAATCAATCCATCATTCATCAATAATTTGAGATTGCCGTTACTGTTGCCAAGCATCGCGGCGACCGAGTTGCCCGTCCCGCGAATATCCGCATCGCCGTTCAGCTCGCCCAGCGTTTTCTGCATCAGCTCCACATCCGGCATCAGTTCTTTAAGCTTCAGCCGACGCGCCTGTATATCCGCCCGCCCCTGCATTGGCTTTTTATCCCCTTCCAGATGGATGTTGGAGACAATACTGCCGCCTGCCAGACCAAACTTCAGCGGCTGTAGACGTAAGTCGGCGTTTTTCAGGATGATATGGGTCGAAAGATCGCTAATCGGTAGACTGCCGCCATGTTCAATACGTCGGCCTTTAAACCGGACATCGGCGTCCATAACGTCCCATTTGTCGGTTTCAAAGCGATCGTAAGGCAACACTTTATCCGCCGGCTGAACATTCTTCTCGCCTTTGCGCTGTTCAGACCGTTTCGACTGCTCAGCGTCTTTCCCGGAATCCACGCCAATCAGCGGCCCAAGATCGGCCAGGCGTAACTGGCGTGATTCGACATCGCCTTCCAGTTTAGGGCGCGGTTTACCGGTGGTATAAGTGAGGGAGCCGTGGATATCACTGTCGCCAATGCGCCCGTTAAAACCGCGATAATCAAATACTGATGACTTTTCGGCGTCAATTTTCGCTACCAATCGCCCATCGGTCTCAAACGGCGGCGTATCCGGCAGCAGCACGCCGGTTAAATCATATAAATCGCCCAGTGAATCGCCAGAGAATTTAAGCCGCAGATCGACGCCGCCCATTTTCATCGGCTCGTTCACCACGCCGCTAAAAGCCACCCGCGTATTGCCAGAGCGGAAATCGGCCTGCACAGGAAAAGGCGTACTTTCGCTGCGTAGCGCCAGCATACCGCCTATTTTCCCCGTACCGGTCAACGGTTCCCCGTTATAACGCCCCTGCGCCTTCAGGCCGAAGACATAGTCGCCCACGGTGGATTTGTCTGCTTTGCCTTTCGTTCCCGTCACTTCGCTGAACGGCAACGGTTTGCCTAACGGATCGACCAGAATAGTGATATCCGCTTTACTGACCTTATCATCGATCGCGATTCGCCCCTGGTCGAAGAGAATATTATCCAGCCGGAAGGACCAGGCGGAAGGTTTAGCATTGGGGTCCGTATTCTTGTCTTGCGTGAGGTTAAAGGTCCAGTTATTGGTTTTCTCGGACAGACGAATAAGACGCGCGTCGGGTTTCACCAGTTTGATCCACGGCAGCCAGACGGTTTTGGTCAGGAGCGCCAGTGGGGCAAGCGTCGCCTCAACGCGTGGCAGATGCACCATCGTGACTTCCGGAATATCCGGCGGATTGCCGAGAATGATGTCTTCCGCGTGAGCATGCGGCCACGGTACCCAGCTTCGCCAGCCGGTCTCCTGTTTTTGGCGTTCCCACACCACGCCTAAATCGCCGCGAATAGCGAAAGGCCGGTTCAATTCGGTAGAGACTTTCTGGTTGATGGTCGGTTTGAGGCGGCTCCAGTCAAATGTTGCGATCAACAAAATCACTATGGCGATCAACAACAAGAAAGTCCCTGTGATGGCGGCGGTTATTTTGCCTGCTTTAGTCATGTGTTATTTCCTCACTTCTTCCCTTGCCTGTCCTAAAGATAGTTCAGCCAGACGAAAAAGGAGGATGACCGCGCCTCGTAATACCACGTATTACGGGAACAGTCTGGCGTTACAGGGTCAGAATCACCTCTTCGAGCGATATCAGCGGCACGGGTCGAGAAAGAAAATAGCCCTGGGCGGCAAAGGCGGGCGAACGCTGCACATCACGCCACTCTTCCAGCGTCTCCACGCCCTCGACAATAACGCCGCGGCAGTAGCGGTTCATCAGTTGCAGCAGCAGAGTGAACAGGTTGCGTCCCTCCGCGGACTGACGCAGCATGACGAACAGCTCGCGCGCCACTTTAATGTAGTCATAACGCACTTCGCTCAGCGCTGAAAAATTGGCCATACCAGTACCAAAATCATCCAGCCACAGCGGGCCGAACTCACACATCGAGGCGAAAGAGGAGTCTTTCGGCAAACGAATATGTTCCACCAATTCGAAACGCAGCCAGGGTAAACGCTCCATCGCTGCCAGAATGTCCGGCTGTCGTCGCATGGCAATCAGCGTAGGGCCATCGACATTGACCGATGCCAATAAGTGATGGCGAGTGAAAAAATCCGCTTTTTGTTCAAGCTGATGAAGTTGTTCTTTCACTACGTCAATGCGGTGTCGAACCGCTAACTCCGCGAAATAACGATCCGGGGCAATACGTCTGGAAGGGTTATCAGGATGGGTGACGACAGTGAGAAGTTCAACCGCCATCAGACGGCCATCCGTCTGGTATATCGGCTGGTAAGTATAGGCACGCTCGCATTGCAGCCAATAGCGCCGTTCCTGCAAATTCTCTATACCTGCATCAGGAACGCGTAGCTGCTGGATAACCTGCTTTATCATCTCAGTTGTCCTGTTAATGGGAGTGTGACTGTCCGGACTCGTCAAAGGTTATCGGCGTTCAGGCAGAGAACTTTACCCTCAGTCCCTGGCAAAATAAAAACAGACCACGAAACTTGTCAAAAATACGCACTTGCTCAAAAAAATAATGGACCGATGTTTTAATATTATTGACCACTAAACATCCACAGCGCACACTAACGCTAATTTTTACAGATCAGGTTCACGACTATGTCTAAAAAGATTGCCGTGATTGGCGAATGCATGATTGAGCTGTCGCAGAAAGGCGCTGATGTTCAGCGCGGCTTCAGCGGCGACACGCTGAATACCTCCGTTTATATTGCCCGTCAGGTCGATTCTACCGCTCTGGCCGTTCACTATGTGACGGCGCTGGGTACCGACAGTTTCAGCCAACAGATGCTGGAGGCGTGGCAGCATGAAAATGTGGATACCTCGCTAACGCAGCGGATGGAAAATCGCCTGCCAGGCCTCTATTACATCGAAACCGATGACACTGGCGAGCGTACCTTCTACTACTGGCGTAACGAAGCGGCAGCGAAATTCTGGCTGGAGAGCGAACAGTCAGCGGCTATCTGCGAGGCGCTGGCGACCTTCGATTATCTCTACCTGAGCGGCATTAGCCTCGCGATTTTAAGCCCGACCAGCCGTGATAAGCTGCTGTCTTTATTGCGTGAATGTCGGGCCAACGGCGGGAAAGTCATTTTTGATAATAACTATCGCCCGCGTTTATGGACAAGTCGCGAAGAAACGCAGCAGGTCTATCAAAAGATGCTGGAATGTACTGATATCGCTTTCCTGACACTGGACGATGAAGACGCGCTATGGGGTCAGCAACCGGTGGAAGAGGTCATTGCCCGCACCCATGCGGCAGGCGTGCAGGAAGTGGTGGTAAAACGCGGGGCGGACTCTTGCCTGGTCTCAATTCAGGGCGAGGCGCTCATTGACGTTCCGGCAGTAAAACTGCCGAAAGAGAAAGTGATAGACACCACTGCCGCAGGCGACTCCTTCAGCGCCGGTTATCTGGCCGTTCGTTTGACGGGCGGCAGCGCGACGGATGCCGCGAAGCGCGGACACCTGACGGCCAGCACGGTAATTCAGTACCGTGGGGCCATTATTCCGCACGACGCGATGCCGCAGTAAGTCATTTGCTCTTGCCCGGTGGCGCTGCGCTTACCGGGCCGGCAGGCGGCAGCTTACTGTGCCGCCGGTGTCTCCGTCACTTCCGGATGCGCCTCATCTGCTTCAACAGCGGCGGCAGTTGTCGGGACCATGATTTCATCCCACGTCGCCTTTAACGCCTTCATATTAAATTCCGGCTCGCCTTGCGGTTGCAGCAAAATTAATGCCATCTCCTGCGATAGCTGCTGACGTAAATTCTGATTGAGCATATCAACGGTCAGGCTGTTGAGGAAATTCTGACGCAGCTTCTGATACTGCTCCGGCGCGATATCCACCACCTGATTCTGCAGCGAGCGCATACGCTGTCCAGTCAAAATGTCAGTATCGGTACGCGCGTAGGTCGCGAACAGCTTTTGCAATTCGAGATTTTTCTGCGCCACCAGCGCAGTAAACTCCTCTTCCGACAAACCTTTATCGCGTACTTTCGCCAGTTCATTCGCCACCAGGCTCAAATTGGTATTGAGCTTATCATTAGGTGATTCAATGTTGATGGCGCACTGCGCGCGCAGGAACAGAACCCGGCAGTCAAACCCCAGACCAATATCTTTCGCGTTATTTTTAGTAAGCTCTTGCTGGATATGCCAGAACAGCGCTTCGCGCGCCAGATCCGCCTGCCAGTAGCGCAACAGCGCCGCCGACTCGCGAATCGGTTGCCACGGCGTATCCCACATAATGGAGAGACGATCCTGGCGCACCGCATCGGTCATAATGCTCACTGATTCCGCCCGCAGCGGCGAAAGCGTCGGCACCGGGGCGGGCGTTTCGCGTTTACCTTTCAGCGTACCGAACGTTTTATTGATCTGCTCGGCGACGGAGCGCGCATCAATGTTGCCGACAACAATCAGCGTCATGGCATCCGGGGTGTACCATTTTTCATAGAAAGCCTGAATTTTGGCTGCGTCTACCGGTTGCTTTAACGGTTCCGCGGGATCGTGCCCCAATAACGCCGATCCTTTCAGCCGATAACGCCACCAGCCCTCTTTAGTATCTGCTGGCCACGTCGCAACCATATCTTCGCTGCTTAACGCATGATTCACCGTCTCTGGCGTAATGGTTAATTTACCGGAGACGTTAGCCAGATAGGTCAGCGCTTCTTTCAGCAGATCGTTACGGTTATTGGGTAAACTGAGGTTATAGAGCGTGGAATCATAAGAAACAATAACGGGCGGCATGGGACGTTTAGGATCAAACCCTTGCTGCCATAAAGAACGTGCCTGTGCGGCATCCAGACCACCGCTTTGCGTCAGCGCGATACGGGGAATCGCATGGCTGAACCCGCTCTGTTGCGTACTTTCGGTGAGCGAACCGGTATTAACCTGGAGACGAACTTCAATACGATCGCTGGGGCGCTGAGGCGTAGCCAACACTTGCCACTGTAACCCATTAGCCAGCGTCCCCTGTTGCCATGCCGGATCGGGCTGGAGCGCATCTGCCTGCACATAGCCGGCAGAGGCCAACATCAACAGACTGCCCGCTAAGAGTCGAATTTTTGTGCCCTGCATGTGAACCCCTGATCAACAATCCTGGTAATAAAAAGACAGCCCCGGCAGGGATGCCTGAATATGACGTAAAAACACTTCGTGTTAGACCGCGAGAACCTAAAAATGTCACGGAAGAAGTGAAATAATCCCTAAGCATCATGCTGTATGCTTTGGGCGCAGGGGTCAATTATGCGCAAACACCCGCAGTCCTGGAAGGGACTACGGGCATAAGTGGCGAGATTAGGAGGAAATTTCGTGCGTTTTGCCATCCGGCGCACGATTATTAAGCACATCGTCCAGCTTTTGGTGATCTAACTCTTTCACCCATTTGGCAACCACCACCGTCGCCACGCCGTTACCCACCAGGTTAGTCAGCGCGCGCGCTTCGGACATAAAGCGGTCGATACCGAGGATTAACGCCAGTCCCGCAACCGGTAAATGGCCTACGGCGGAGATAGTGGCCGCCAGCACAATAAAGCCGCTTCCGGTCACGCCCGCGGCGCCTTTTGACGATAGCAGCAGCACGACCAGCAGCGTTATCTGGTGGAAGATATCCATATGGCTGTTGGTCGCCTGGGCGATAAACACCGCCGCCATCGTCAGGTAGATAGAGGTGCCATCAAGGTTGAACGAATACCCCGTCGGGATCACCAGCCCTACCACCGACTTACGGCACCCCAGTTTTTCCATCTTATCGAGCATACGCGGCAACGCTGACTCGGAAGAGGAGGTGCCAAGCACAATGAGTAATTCTTCCCGGATATAGCGAATAAATTTAAAAATGCTAAAGCCTGTTACCCGTGCAATCGTCCCCAGCACCACCACCACGAAGAGAATACAGGTGATATAGAAGCAGATAATGAGCTGCCCCAGTTGCACCAGAGAACCGACGCCGTATTTACCGATGGTGAAGGCCATCGCGCCGAATGCGCCAATCGGCGCCAGGCGCATGATCATATTGATGATGCCGAAAATGACCTGCGAAAAACTCTCAATCACATTGAAAATGAGCTGGCCTTTGCTGCCCAAACGGTGCAGCGCAAAACCAAACAACACCGCAAACAGTAAGACCTGCAGAATGTTGCCGCTGGCAAACGCGCCGATCACGCTGCCCGGTATGACATCCATCAGGAAGGCAATAATGCCCTGCTCCTTGGCTTGTGCGGCATAAACGGCCACCGCCTGCGCATCCAGCGTTGCCGGATCGACGTTCATCCCGGCGCCAGGTTGCACAACGTTGACGATGATAAGACCGATAATCAGCGCAATCGTACTGACAATTTCAAAGTAAAGCAGCGCGACCGCGCCGGTACGCCCCACCGCCTTCATGCTTTCCATGCCTGCGATGCCCGTCACGACAGTACAGAAAATGACAGGAGCAATGATCATCTTAATGAGCTTAACGAACGCGTCGCCAAGCGGTTTCATTTGTGCGCCCAGTTCAGGATAGTAATGGCCAAGGAGAATACCAATGGCGATTGCTGTCAGGACCTGAAAATAAAGACTTTTGAACAGAGAGGTTTTCATAGGGTGTCCTTGAAGTAAAAACCACAGGTCTTGTAAGGTTATGAGTAACCTGCGGCCTTAAAATAACACCCACACAACATGACAGAAATGCGCCAGGATCATAATTGAAACAAAAATGTTAAAAAGTTTGAGCTGGCTCGCACAAGCGCGACCTTTTTTAACTTTTGTAATCAGAATTTTCGTGCGACAGATACCGTTCTTCAAAGATATCCGCGGGAACGGGCCGAGCAAACAGGAAGCCTTGCGCCACGTTGACTCCAGCCTGTTCCAGCCACGCGCGTTGCGCCTCGTTCTCCACGCCCTCGGCAATCAATTGTAAATTAAGACTGCGGGCCATCAGGATAATCGCCGTCACCATACTGTGATCATCCGGTAACCCATCGACAAACATTTTATCAATTTTAAGGATATCGACCGGTAGCGACTTCATATGCTGTAACTGGCGCAGCCCCGCGTAACCCATGCCAAAATCATCCAGTGCGATACGCACGCCAGCATTACGTAACGGACGTAAGATAGCGACGGCAGCGTGTGGATCGTCGATACGGCGGCTTTCAGTGACCTCAAGAATCAGCGTACCTGGTTGAATACGATAGCGGTTTAACAATTCCAGCAGCTCCGACACCATGCCAGGGTGCATGAGCTGTAACGCGGAAAGATTGACGGAGAGCGGCAATGTCACGCCGCGCTCCTGCCAGGCGGCAAGCTGGCGGCAGGACTCTTCCAGCACCCAATAGCCCACCGTGACCATCAGGCCGCAGGATTCAATGCGCTCAATCAGCCCATCTGGTAATTCCCAGCTACCGTCCGGCTGTTGCATACGTAACAAGGCTTCGGCGCTTAATACGTTGCCGCTGCGCATCTCGACCTGCGGCTGCAGCCAAATGGCAAACTGATGGTTATCCAGCGCGGTAAGGATATCGCTCTCTTCGGTAAGGCGCTGTTGAGCGGCCTCCATCTGCGCCGGGTCAAAGAACTGGATCTGATTTTTACCTTTTCGGCGCGCGGTAAAGGCGGCGGAGACGGCGCGACCATAGAGCTCTTCGGCGGTCAGATCGCCATAATACATCGCAATGCCAATACTGCAGCTTGGGCGCAGTTGAATACCCTGGATGGGCAGTCGTTCATTAATGATAGTGAGTATTTGCTGACCTAATGTAATGGCGTGCCACGGCTCTTTAACGCCGTGGGCGATAATGGCGAAGTCATACCCGCTGACCTGCGTAAGCACCATGCGCGGCGCCAGCACCGACTTCAGCTTCTCAACCAGCGTCAGTAATAGAATCTCCCGCTGCGTTTCTTGCAGCACGCCTGCCGTGTCACGCAACGTTTCGCACGTCACGATGATAAGCGCGGTGGTCTGTTGGCGGGTGATAACCTGTTCCAGCAGCGCCATTAAAAAGGCTTTATTGGGCAACTCGGAAACCGGAAAACGCATCGCGTTGTCCGTTTGCTCCTCGCGTTGACGCTGCATAAGCTGCTGGTTGAGGTTATAGCTGCGCACCAGCATTCCAATTTCATCATCCTGATGCAGACGCGGCAACGCCAGCTGATGTCCGATCAGCTCCTGCTGCGGAATGTCGTTCAGCTCGCGGGCGATTTTGCGCAGCGGATGCACAATCAGGCGGTTTACGCACCAGGCGATGGCCACCGTCAGGATCAGCGATAAAAGTAAGTAAATGGTCACTAACGTAGAGAGCGCGCTCATGACGAACTTGTACATACGGTACGAATCCGCCTGCAATACAAGGTAGGCCAGAGGTTGCGGATTGGCAGGACGCTCCAACGAATAAACCGGCAAAGAAATTTGTACCGGCAGTTCGAAGAGACGCGTCACCATAACCGGGACGGGGCGTTCAGGAATGAAGCGCTTACGCAACGCCTGGAACTGATTCGGCAATACCACATCGGCGCGACTCACCACGCCCGCAGGTTTAATACTTTCCAGAATGGTTTCCGCGCCGGGGAGATCCGCTTTTAGAATCGCGGAAGAAAGAGGTTCCCGAACAGATCGCGCGATACTTTCCAGTTGCGTAGCCGTGTTGTAGCGGTTCTGCTGTACCAGATGGAACAACAAAACGGTGCAAAAGACAAAAACAAACACCATGACAACGGCCGCAACCATTGCCATCTGTTTAATTGTTAACGAGCGGCTGACGCGCAAATTGACTCTCCCTGGATATCCCGGACTGCCGCCTGAGTATACCCGATTGCAGCGGCATTAAGAGAGGCTGTATCTGAAAAGGACTTTTCTGAATAACGGTTAATGATAGCGTCTGATGGCGCTGCGCTTCTCAGGCCTACGACGCCTGTCAATTCGTAGGCCTGACGCAATGATTACCAGTCAGCGTAAGGCACCAGAGGCTGCGGCGGTAAATCCATATCCCCCTGCCAGCCCGCCGCGGAATAACGGACATACAGCAGCAGATGACTGGGGGTATAATCTTTCGCCTGCTGAATATCGACAGCCGTACCCACAAACCAGTTGGCAGTGACCCGGCGTTCAATGAGCGCCCGCGCGGTATAGCCAAATCCCTGACTGCTGCCGCCGCCGTTGGTCTGGTCACGCGCATCCTCCTGATAATCCGCCGGGATCAAATTCATCAGCGGATAACGCGGCATGGTACGGTTGCGGGAGTGCGACCAGGATACCGAGCCGCCTAGCTCCCACGACCAGTTTTCCGTACGCTGCCGCCACATCACCGGCACCGCAAACGACAGGTATTCCTGCGGGCTATAATAACCGCCCTGACCCAGTGAATAACCGCTCAAATCTTTGTCGTAATGCCAGATCATGTTATTCAGCCCGACGGTAACGCGGCGGTTATTCTCGTTAATCACCTTATAGTAATAACCGGTCATCCAGCGCACGCGCCAGTTATCTTCCACATTTTTACCGCTCAACTGGTCGCCGCTGAGCGACGCCCAGACACCGTTTGCTTCGCCTTTATCATAGCTGAGACTGATGCCGCCGCCGTTGGCCCGCACGCCGCCCCATTTGGTGCCGGTATTGCTGCTGGCGTCCTTTTGCCCGCCAAACGCCAGCAGCGAACTGGAGATCGGGCGACGATGCGCGTTCAGGGTATAACCCAACGGCCCGATATCGTCGCTGTAGCTGACGCCGCCGACCACATCAACGACATTAAAGCCCATCGGCGTCGTGCCGATATCCCAGCGCCAGGTCTCATTCTGCCAGCCGACCGCCACGCTCGCGCCCGTATCGGCCTGGCTACGATGTCCGCTGCATTTCTCCAGCGTACAGGTACCCCAGTTATTATCGTATTTTCCGTCCTCATCCGTAGAGAAACGGCCAACATCCATATTCACCATATCAGTACGAAAGAACGCCCGTCCGTCCGACCAGGGCGCATCCACCTGAAGCATCGTGGTATGCGCCTTCAGATCGGAGTAGCCGCCAGTCCCGCTCGACCCCCAATAATCGTGCGCCAACGTGACATTGAGATCCTGCTGACGGTACAACTCCGCCGCATCGCTACGCACGCCGCGTTTTAGCCAGTCATCTTTTTCATCATTGCGCGTCAGGCGGGTAAAGGTATCGTTATCCTGGGGACGAACCGGCGTAATCGCTGCGGCGACCATTGCGTCTTTGTAGGTCTCCAGCGCCCGCTGCGGCTCGCCCGTTTGCGCCTGAAAAGCGGCGGCGTCACGCAATACCATCGCGCTTTCCATTGATGGCGGCTGTGCTTTTGCCTGCGGCGTAATGCGGTTGAAGGTCCGCGCCGCCGCCGTGATATCGCCAAGCTGGAGCTGCGCCAGCGCGACGCGGCGCTGCATGTTAATAGAGGTGATTTGCGACGCAGGCAGCGCCGCCAGTTGAGCGCGCGCCGCGGCGTTATCGCCCTGTGCGATGTCGATTTCCACCCGCCCCAGCATGGCATCGACATTACCCGGTTCCCGCGCCAGAACGGCGTCATAAGCGGCGCGGGCCGCCGCATTATCGCCACGCTGCTGCGCCCAGTCCGCCAACGTTAACGCAATGCGCGTAGAGGGCGGCTGCTGACGTAACAACGCTTCCGCTTCGCGTTCTTTGCCGCTATCGCGCAAGCGGTTAGCGCTTTCCAGCACCTGGTTACTTTGCAATCGGCCCGCCAGTTCCTGAATATTGCTGTTCCACTGGCTGGTCGGTAGGGTATTGAGATGCGCCAGCGCCGCCCGGTCCCGATCGCTGCCGGAAAGATAAAGTCCATAAGCATAGACCTGTTCCGGATCGTTTGGCTTCTGCTGCGCCAGAGAGCGCATTTGCGCATCGGCCTGGGCGTGCTGCCCGGCCTGCCACAGATCGCGTGACAGTCGGTACGTCACCCACACGCTCCCCGGATCTAATGCCAGCCGGCGACGGTGCAGTTCTGCGGCCTGCGCCCATTTGCCCTCGCTTTCCAGCGTTTCCGCCTGCTGCGCCAGACGATCATTTTCCAGACTGCGTTCGATATCGTCGATACTGCGCCGCTGGCTGGCGGAAAGAGAAGCGATAAACGCGGCGGCTTTTTGCGGCGACTGCTGGCGATAAAGATTCGCCAGCCCGCGTACAGCATTGGTATTACCGCTATCCATACGCAGCGTCTGCTGATAATAACGTTCGGCGGCGGCATTATCTTTGCGCGCCATCGCCACATCCCCCAGCCCCAGCACCGCGTAGCTGTCGGTGTTATCCACTGCTCGCGCCTGCTGATAGAAACGCTCCGCCTGGGCCAGATTATTCGCTTTTAAGGCCGCGTCGCCCTGCTGAATTAACAGCCAGTAGCGATTGACCTTCAGCAGGCTCTCCCACTTATCGCGGCTGCTGCTGTGCGGCGCCATCGCCAGCGCCTTTTCAAACTGCGCGACGGCGCGGGCGCGATCGCCACGCTGTGAGTATGCCTGCCCCAGCGCGCCGACCGCCTCGCTGTCGTCCCGCCGGGCGCTCACCGCCTGCTGCAATTGCACAATGGCCTTACCGCCTTCTCCGGTATTAACCGCCGCGATGCCCTGCGAGCGCGCGCGGAACGCCGGCTCGGCTAACTGTTTTTGCTGCTCGCTAAGCTGGGCGCGGGCGGCAGACACGCTATCGCCTTCGCTAAACTGCGTCAGATAGTCTTGCAACGCTTTTACGCTGGCGTCGCTCACCGGGAGATCTTTTATCTGCTGGTACCAGATGGCGGAGGCCGCGCTGCGTCCCGTACTGGATTTCGCCATCTGTTTTAGCACCGCGAATCCCTCATCGCGCCGCCCGCTGGCGAACAACAGTTGCGCCAGCGCATTTTGCAGAGCGTTATTACCCGGACTGACGGCATTGATTTTCTGTAGCTGGTTAATCGCTTCGTGACGGCGAGCGGGCAATTTCGCCACGGTCGTCCAGTATTCGACCGCCAGTTCGCCCTCCGGCGGATAACCTTTAAACAGCTTGTCGTAGCTGGCGATCGCTTGTTCAGTATGGCCGGTCGTCGCCAGTAAACGCGCCTCCTGCAAAGACTGGCGTCCTTGCGGCGTGGAGAGCAGCATCGCGGTGCGGGAAGATTGATACGCCGTCGACTCCGGCGCCAGTTGCGCCAGCCGGTCAAGTAACTTCTGCGCCCCGTCGCTATCCCCCTGCCGCAACAGATAGCGGAAACGGGCGGCGATAACCTGTGGATCATTGGGGTCGATCAGCTCCAGGCGATAGAGCGACTGACGGACTAAGTCCTCACGGTGCGTGGCCTCGCCCAGCCGAACCTGCTCCAGCAACTGTTGCTGCGCGGAGGTCGCTGCGCCGGCAAGCGGTGTTAGCGCCATACCAAGCGATAACCCCAACAATGCCCGAGAAACGCCCCTTTTGCCAGGTAAGGCGTTTCGACCGCCAGCCGGCAAAAAAGCGTGCATGAGACTTAACGTGAACTTACGCATTCCTGGCCCCAGTCAGGTAATAATTCACCTTTGACGGTGAAGCGAAAACGGTGCTGATCCCAGCCTTGTCCAAAGAGAGTCAGCACATAGTTGTAATAGGCATCGCTGCCAGGAAAATGGTCTGCGACCCGCTGTCGCTGCACGGCCTGGGCGTCGCGATTTTGCAGGAAAGGCAGTAAGGCGGCGGAAAACCCGACCGGCCCCGTCCCTTGCGCGTTCCCGCTGACGACATCCACTTTCTCCGGTGGAACGCCGTTTTTCATCGTTAACGTCGCCATCGGTTTAAATCGCGCCAGTAAACGCGCTTTTTGCGGATCGCCATCATGCATCATTCCCGCCCATAAATAGACGCGAATCGCATCGTAGCTACTGATCAGCGTCTTTTCCGCTTTCAACTGCCAGCCTTGCTTGCTTTCATAACGCACCCAGTCCGGCGAGAAACCTTTCGGCGCGGTTTCCAGCAAAAGCCGCAAATTGGTTTCCCGTAACGTCGACCACGGCGCGCCAAAACGGCTAAAGTATTGCGCCAACTGCGGCGGCAGATAGCTTGGGTTAAAACGCCAGCTATTCGCCTCGGCAAAGCCGATTTTGCCAGGTAGCAGCATTGAGCCCAGCCCCGGCACATTCACGACCTCTTCGCGGGCGATGCGTTTTAGCAACGCCGTGCCCACCTCGGTATAACGCGTCTCTTTCCACAGACGACCGGCCTCCAGCAGCGACCATGCCATCCAGATATCGCCGTCGGACGCGGAGTTGCTGTCCAGCACCGACCAGGTGTCGGGATCTTTTTGCCCCCACAGCCAGGCGGGCAGATGTTCACGCAACGATCCCTGCGCCAGATTGTTTTGCGTCCAGTTAAACAGTTGCGCGAACGCCGGTCGATCGTTCGCTGCCAGGGCAAAGAACATGGCGTAGCTTTGCCCTTCGGAGGTGGTAATTTTTCGCGCATCGTCCGGATCGATAACGCGTCCCTGCTGGCTAATGTAATCTTTCTTGAACTGTTCCCACGCAGGCCAGCTACAGGCTGCCTGCGCATTTATTGCCGTCAGCATGACGAGCATCGTTATCCATCCGCGCAGCATAGTCATCATGCGTTACTCATGGTCAGGGTCGAGACGACGGCGACTGAGAATACGTAGCAGACGCCACAATACCCACGCCAGTAATACCACACTGAGGGCCGCCAGTACCGCCAGCAGCACCGGGTGATTCGCCAGCGCATACCACAGCCGCTCAAACCACGGCAGATGTCCGACGTAATAGATATCGCCAACGCGCAGACTGTGAACGCCAGACTCGCGGATCACCGCCACGGAACCAAACATCGCGGCACGTTTACCGCTGTCGTTCACGGCGTCGTTCAGTAGCTGGTAACCGCGCGGGCTGTCAGCCAGCAGAGCAATCACGCTGCGCTGATCGTTAAACGGCGACTGGAAGCCCACCACCGCCGCCATCGGGCCGCTGGCGGTGACGGTGGACTGCGCATCCGCCGCGCGATCGGCCTCATCCGGCATAATCGACGGGAAAGCGGTCTGCCGCATCGGGGTTTTTACCCAGCTTTGTGCCGCCTGCACCAACAGATCGATACGCTTATCGTCTTTTAGCTTGCCCGGAATAGCGCCAATAATCAGCAGATCGGCGTCTTTGTCGGCTATCTGAGCGCTATCATCGGTGATTATCAGATTAATTGCCGGGAAACCGGTCTGTCCGCCAATGGCGCCGACCGTATTCAGCAGCGTTTCCATTTGCGCTTCGGTTGGGGTCTTCGGCATCACCGCCAGCGTGTCAGACAGGTCGGCCATCCGGCTGAACGGGAAACCCGCATTGGCGAACGCGCGTAAATCCGGCATCGCGATAAAGTGGTAATATTTCGAAAAATCGATAGTGGAGTCATCCCCTATCACCACATGATTCGGTACCGGCTGGAAGGTAATACAGTTGTCCACCGACCCGCCCGGCATCGGATTCATGTAGCGGAAGTCAAAACGTAGTTGGTTCATCGCCCCCAGTTTGAGCGCTGGAATAGACACATCCGTTTTACCATCCAGCAGTCCCTGAAGTACCGGCAGGCGCAACAGGAGTCGATTAGTTTCCTGCGTGCTGTTAAGGCTAAAGGCTTGCAGAAACTGGTTATTCAGACTGATATCCAGCCGTGAACTGTCTTTAGTCGGCGGCGAGGTATAACGGTAGTTGAGATCCATATCAATACCGTTGCTACGCAGCAAATAGAGGTCCGGCGGCAGATTCAAAGAAACATTGATGGGCGCCGGCTCCAGCCCACTCGACTGGAGCTGCTCTTCATAGGTTTTCAGCTCGCCAAAAGTGACCGGGCGATCGGTACGCACCCAGTTCGGCGCATCATACGGTTTGCGCGCCAGCAGCGGTTTTACATCGTTGACCACCACGCTGGAACCACGGAAGAGAATATTCCCTTGCGCGATACCTTTTGCCGCTTGCAACAGGTCTTTATCATCACGGCCAAACACGACCAGCAACTTCACATACGGATTATCCGGATGGCTCATCATCTCGATAACCGGCGCGTTAACCGCAGGATGATCGCGCAGGAAATCGGGGCGTCGATCGTTGGTGGCGAACACGATCGCATTGCGATCCGGCAGGTGATTATACAACACCGGGAAGCGCTGACCGCGCCAGCCCGCCCGCGAGCCAAACCAGGACGCGACAATAGAAGCCGCCTGCTGCTGCGCCAGATCCGGCATGTCAGCAAACACTATCGGCAACGTCACCGGACGGTTATCCCGCGGATCGAAAAACGGCACCGGGAAGTGGGACAGATCGTTATTCACCGCCAGCATGTTATAGGTCAGATCCAGGGCGCTATTTCGCCCGATGTCTAACCACAGAGTACTGCTGGCCGGGTTTTCACACACGTCGCGATAGTGGCCGACAAACTCCAGCCGCACCCGGTTAAAGTCGGTGATAAATAGCGGATTGATAGGTACCTGCGCCAGCGTCTTTTCCCCCAACTGCTCTTTTGTCACCGGCAGTACGCCCATCAGTTCATCATTGAGATAAACCTTGAGCTGCGACTGAACCGGCAGGAGCGACGGCGAGGGCGTATATTCCAGATTCAGCACCGCTTTCGACGCCACTTCATCGCTGCGCATACCAAATTCAATGCCGCCGTTGGGGTTAACGCCACGCAGCGCCATACTACCCGGCGGCGGCGCGATTTGCGCAAAGGTCAGCTTGACCTCGCGCGAAGGCGCGGTCTGCGCCACGACTGGCGCCTGATCTGCGGGGGACTGCGCAGGCTCGGTGGGTTCAGCATTGATCAATGGCGGCATCGCAGGCGCCGCCGCCGTCATGAAAGCAGGAAACGCGCTTAATCCTATTACCGCCGCACACATCCAGGACAATTTTCTTTTCATCGCATTATCATCATTGTTGAGCCTGAGCCATAACCCGATCCGACGGCTGTATCGCCGCTTGCCGCTCCGGGCGACGCGGAATAAACGATACAATCCAGGCAATTAACGCCGTCAACGATCGGAAAATTACTTTTACTGAAGGCGGCGCGAACTCCGCGAGGTGGCGATATCCGCGGAAGCCCAGCTTCAGAATATCCAGCAAGCTTTCCAGCGGTTTATCTTCCGGGAAGCTATCTTGCCAAAGCGCCCACGTATCGGCGCGCGCGAAGGTACACTGCACAAAATCAATATGTTGTTTGGTGGTGAGCGGCATCAGTTGCAGCTCGACCTCATTGCCCGTTACGCGCACCACCTGCGTTGGAAAGACATATTCCTGCTGCCCGCGTTTAAGCAACAGATTCACTTTCTGCCCTTCCAGCACCTGCGCCTGACCGTTGATCTTGATGCCTAACCCGCCGTCGGAGAAGTCATGTACGGTACAGGAGAACAAATGTCCATCTTCGCGGGCGATGGCCCCCGGCATGGCAATCTCGACCCGATGCGCGCGTCTGACCTGTTTACTCTCTACCGAAACCGCAACCGCGCCGCCGAGAATGACCAGGTTATAGAAGACCCACACCAGGCTAACGATGACGGTCAGCGTTTCATTTTCCGGCCCGTAATAGTATCGCCATACGCCCGCCGCCACGCCGAGCAGGTTAAGCAAGACAAGGAAGATATACGGACGCGAGATTACCCAGTCGACGTACTTCTCTTCCACCAGCCCGCCTTTCGCCGTGACGTTAAATTTCCCTTTGTGCGGATTGATCAACGCGACCAGAGTCGGCGGTGCGATATACCATGCCAGTACCGTTTCATAGATTTCACTCCAGAAAGAGTGACGATACTTGCCCTGAATCTTCGAGTTAGTCAGGCTGGCGTGGACCATGTGCGGTATCACAAATAGCGCAATCATCAACGCAGGCGCATAAATGATATAGGCGTGCAGCAGCAGAAAAGCCAGCGGCGCGGTCAGAAAGATCAGGCGCGGAATGCCGGACAAGAAATGGAACATCGCGTTGAGGTAGCACAGCCGCTGCGCCAGTTTTAAGCCTTTACCAAACAGAGGGTTATCGAGGCGGAAAATTTGCACCATGCCCCGCGCCCAACGAATACGCTGCCCGATATGCGCCGACAGGCTTTCCGTCGCCAGCCCCACCGCCTGCGGAATGCGCATATACGCTGAGGTATAACCTCGCCGGTGCAGCCGGAGCGAAGTATGCGCATCTTCCGTCACCGTCTCAACGGCGATACCGCCAATCTCATCCAGCGGCTTACGGCGAATCACCGCGCACGATCCGCAAAAGAAAGTGGAGTCCCACATATCGTTACCGTCCTGTACCAGTCCGTAAAACAGCGTGCCTTCGTTAGGCGTTTTACGAAAACGTCCCAGGTTGCGCTCAAACGGGTCCGGGGAGAAGAAATGATGCGGCGTCTGCATCATCGCCAGCTGTTTTTCTTTCAGGAACCAGCCCATTGTCATTTGCAGAAACGAGCGTGTCGGCACATGGTCGCAATCGAAGATCGCCACAAACTCGCCTTTCGCGTGTTTTAGCGCATTGTTGATGTTGCCGGCTTTGGCGTGTTCATGCGTGGCGCGGGCAATGTAATGCACGCCAACATGTCGGGCAAAATGACGAAATGATTCACGCCCGCCGTCATCAAGGATCCAGATATTCAGCTTGTCCTTCGGCCAGTCAATGCCAAGCGAAGCGTAAATGGTATTTTTGACCACATTAAGGTCTTCGTTATAGGTCGGTACAAAAATATCCACCGTCGGCCACTGCGACATTTCTTTCGGCAACGGCACCGGTTGACGATTTAACGGCCACACCACCTGGAAGTACCCCAGCACCAGCACAATCCAGGCGTAGGTTTCCGCAAACAGCAGAATCAGCCCGCACACCAGACTGACCGGGTCGTCCCAATTTAGCGTCGAGGTATAGCGCCACCAGATATAACGACAGGAGACCGTTAGTGACAGCACGATGAGCATCAGCGCGGAAAAGCGTCCCGGCATACGTCGTACCAACAGCGCAACGCCCCACAGCAACAGCAGAAAGATAAATTGCGATAGCGGGTTAAATGGCTGCGTAATACAGATCAGCGCCAGTATCAGTGAAAAGGTCACGATAACGCCCAGAATAAAACGCCGGGCGCCGTTGCTAAGATGTCCCAGCTCTTTTTCCTTTTCCAGATGCGTTGTCTTTTGGCGCACCCGTTCCGGTAAGGTATCCATCCATTGATGGTAACGTCCACGAACGTCCTTCAGGCGCGCAAATGACCGCCAGCGCGGTTCATGACGTTCTTTAGTCGACGAGATCATCACCAGCCAGAGGGTCTGAATGAGGTAGCGGGCCGGGTCCAGCGGGCGCGGGCGGGCGGCGTTAATATGCGGGTAAAGCGCTTTATGCCCGTCGCGAATACGCTGCCAGCGCGGATGCTCAAGCGGAAACACTATCCACGCCAGAATCATCCACAGGCAGCCGAGCGCTGCGCTAAACGGCGACGCGCCGTGGCGGCGGTAACCCTGATAGCGCTCGCTCAAGCGCGCGCTAACCGGCGGGATAAGCAGCCACCGGGAAAGGGCGCTCATCGCAGGCTCCCGGCGGACGTTTTGTCGCCCGCATCATGCAGCAGGCACCAGTTCGCCAGCGTTAACACCTCTTCGGCGGCTAACGAATCGCTGCGATATTCGCCTAACGGCTGTTTCGACGCCATGCACTCCGCCATCGCCTCATCGCGATGGATCACAATGGGCAGCAACCGGCGTTGGCTTTGCAGCCAGACCTGGTACAGATCGTCCTGTAACTGACTGCCAATGCGTAAGTCATTGATCAGAATATGCGCTCCGGCAGGCAATGCCTGCTGATGAAGGCGAATATGGCAGTTAGCGTCAACCTGGGCTATCGCCAGCGTATGGTCGCAGAGGCTCACCAGCTGCCGTGTCAGCGGTGACGCGCCGTAGGGCAAGTCCAGTAAAATCCAGCTATAACGCCCGCTCGCTTTCAGCGCCTGGATAGCCGATCCGATCTCTCCCAGCGTCTCCTGCCAGGCCTGCGGATTTTCCCGCTCTTGCGCGGTAAGCTGTCCAAACGGCAGTAGATCAAGCTGTGAGGTATAACGTAATCCGGCATCGCGCCAGTCCTGGCCGTCCAGCAACGATCGCGCCCAACCGCCCTGATGGACGAAGTCGACGTTAAACGACATGCGCAGCAGGTTATCGGGGCTGGCGTCAATCACCAGGACATTTTCCCCTAAGATTTGTAACGCCCAGGCGAGTGCTGCGGTGAGAGATGTGGTTCCCACCCCGCCGCGCACGCCCTGCAGTCCCAGAATCGCCATTCATGGCTTCCTTAATGAATGTGGTTGCGCAAATTCAGCCAGGAGCGGCCATCTTTTAATCGCCGCCGCCAACTGTTCGCGTTGGGAAATATCGGTATAATCTATTTCGGGTAGTGAAAACGCCTGGCTTAATGCCAGAAAATCATTTTGAAAAGTGTAGCCCAACGTTGGATCGGACTGAGCGCCAGGTTCATTGTTATACATTCTGGTTGCTCCTTTTTAAATATTTCTCACTGGCAGCATTACGCCCCGTCGTCAATACGGGAGAACGCGCATTTTTCATCTTTCCGTGACATCATTTATAATGTGTAAAAATGCAAAGCGCAGAGTTACAGGGCATCCTGCCGGACAAATTGATTCACATGCTAAATCTGATGCGTTTTAATTTCAATGTTAGGTTTATTTCTGTGCTTTCGCTAGTAAACTGATAAACAGTTAAAATAGTGACATGAGGGACACTGTGGACCCCGTATTTTCTCTCGGCATCTCATCATTATGGGATGAACTGCGCCATATGCCAACCGGCGGCGTCTGGTGGGTTAACGCCGATCGCCAGCAAGATGCCATCAGCCTGGTGAATCAAACGATTGCGTCACAAACGGAGAATGCAAATGTCGCCGTCATCGGCATGGAAGGCGATCCTGGCAAAGTAATCAAATTAGATGAATCTCACGGTCCGGAGAAAATCCGCTTATTTACCATGCCGGATTCAGAAAAAGGGCTATACTCTTTGCCCCACGATTTGCTTTGTTCTGTTAACCCGACGCATTACTTTTTCATTCTTATTTGTGCAAATAACACGTGGCGGAATATAACGTCAGAAAGCCTGCATAAATGGCTGGAAAAAATGAATAAATGGACTCGTTTTCATCACTGTTCATTGTTGGTTATTAACCCTTGTAATAATAGCGATAAACAGTCCTCGTTGTTGATGGGCGAGTATCGCTCACTTTTCGGCCTCGCCAGTTTACGTTTTCAGGGCGACCAACATTTGTTCGATATTGCCTTCTGGTGTAACGAAAAAGGCGTCAGCGCCCGACAGCAGTTATTGCTGTGTCAGCAGGACGAACGCTGGACGCTATCCCATCAGGAGGAGACGGCAATTCAGCCGCGTAGCGATGAAAAACGCATTCTTAGCCACGTCGCCGTCCTTGAAGGCGCGCCGCCGCTCTCGGAACACTGGACGCTTTTCGACAATAACGAAGCGCTATTCAACGACGCGCGCACGGCGCAGGCCGCGACAATTATTTTTTCGCTTACACAGAACAACCAAATCGAGCCGCTTGCTCGTCGCATTCATACTTTGCGGCGCCAGCGGGGAAGCGCGCTGAAAATTGTCGTGCGCGAAAATATCGCCAGTTTGCGCGCCACCGATGAGCGCCTGCTGCTGGGCTGCGGCGCGAATATGATCATTCCCTGGAACGCCCCGCTTTCACGCTGCCTGACGCTTATTGAAAGCGTGCAGGGGCAGCAGTTCAGCCGTTACGTACCGGAAGACATCACCACGCTACTGTCGATGACGCAGCCGTTGAAACTGCGCGGTTTTCAGCCGTGGGATACCTTCTGCGATGCCATCCATACGATGATGAGCAACACCCTGCTCCCCGCCGACGGGAAAGGCGTTCTGGTCGCGCTGCGCCCGGTGCCGGGCATTCGGGTTGAGCAGGCGTTAACATTATGTCGGCCAAACCGAACCGGCGATATTATGACCATCGGCGGCAACCGTCTGGTGCTGTTTTTATCATTCTGCTGGGTCAACGATCTGGATACCGCGTTAAACCATTTTTTCCCTTTGCCGACGGGCGATATTTTCTCTAATCGTATGGTCTGGTTCGAAGATAAACAAATCAGCGCCGAGCTGGTGCAGATGCGCTTATTGTCGCCGGAACTGTGGGGAACGCCGCTACCGCTGGCAAAACGCGCCGACCCGGTAATAAATGCCGAACACGATGGCCGCATCTGGCGTCGTATTCCTGAACCCCTGCGATTGCTCGACGACACCGCGGAGCGTGCATCATGATGACCATCAGCGATATCGTGCAAATTATTCTTTTTTGCGCGCTGATTTTCTTTCCGCTGGGGTATCTGGCGCGTCATTCGCTACGCCGTATCAGTGATACAACCCGGCTGCTATTTGCCAAACCTCGTTATGTAAAACCAGCCGGAACTCTGCGCCGCGCTACGAAAGTCAAGGCAGACAAAAAATGACTCAGCATACTCAAACTCCTTCAATGCCTTCTCCGCTCTGGCAGTACTGGCGCGGTCTTTCCGGCTGGAACTTCTATTTTCTGGTCAAGTTTGGCCTGCTGTGGGCAGGCTATCTGAATTTTCATCCTTTACTGAATCTGGTATTCATGGCGTTTCTGCTCATGCCAATACCAAAGTATCGCCTTCACCGGTTGCGCCACTGGATTGCCATTCCCGTCGGCTTCGCGCTGTTCTGGCATGATACCTGGCTACCCGGCCCGCAAAGCATTATGAGCCAGGGGACGCAGGTGGCGGAATTCAGCTCCGGTTATCTGCTCGATCTGATCGCCCGTTTTATTAACTGGCAAATGATCGGCGCCATCTTCGTACTGCTGGTTGCCTGGCTTTTTTTATCACAGTGGATTCGGGTCACGGTGTTTGTGGTCGCCATCATGGTATGGCTGAATGTCCTGACATTAACCGGCCCGGTTTTTACGCTGTGGCCGGCAGGCCAGCCAACCGATACGGTGACGACGACTGGCGGTAATGCGGCCGCTACCGTCGCGACAGCGGGCGATAAGCCGGTCATCGGCGATATGCCTGCGCAAACCGCGCCGCCGACGGCCGCGAATCTGAACACCTGGTTGAACACCTTCTATGCCGCGGAAGAAAAGCGGAAAACGACGTTCCCGGCGCAGCCTCCGCCTGATGCGCAGCCGTTCGACCTATTGGTCATCAATATTTGTTCGCTCTCCTGGTCGGATGTCGAAGCGGCAGGCTTGATGTCACATCCGCTATGGTCGCACTTTGACATTTTGTTTAAACACTTTAATTCCGGTACGTCTTACAGCGGCCCGGCGGCCATTCGTCTGCTGCGCGCCAGCTGTGGTCAACCATCGCATACCCGACTTTATCAACCAGCCGATAACGAATGTTATCTGTTTGATAATCTGGCGAAGCTGGGCTTTACTCAGCATCTGATGATGGATCATAACGGTGAATTTGGCGGCTTCCTGAAAGAAGTTCGCGAAAACGGCGGTATGCAGAGCGAACTGATGAACCAGTCCGGCCTGCCAACCGCCCTGCTGTCATTCGACGGCTCGCCGGTATATGACGATCTGGCGGTCCTGAACCGCTGGTTGACAGGGGAAGAACGTGAAGCCAATTCCCGCTCCGCGACTTTCTTTAACCTGCTGCCGCTGCACGATGGCAACCACTTCCCCGGCGTCAGCAAAACGGCGGATTATAAAATCCGCGCGCAGAAACTGTTCGATGAACTGGACGCCTTCTTTACCGAACTGGAGAAATCCGGGCGTAAGGTGATGGTGGTCGTCGTACCGGAGCACGGCGGCGCGCTGAAGGGCGACAGAATGCAGATCTCAGGCCTGCGCGATATTCCCAGCCCCTCCATCACCAACGTCCCGGCGGGCGTGAAATTTTTTGGCATGAAAGCCCCGCATGAGGGCGCGCCGATTGATATTAATCAGCCGAGCAGCTACCTGGCGATTTCCGAACTGGTCGTACGCGCCGTGGACGGTAAGCTCTTTACCGAAGACAGTGTGAACTGGAACAAGCTGACCAGCAATCTGCCGCAAACCGCGCCGGTTTCAGAAAACGCTAATGCGGTGGTGATTCAGTACCAGGGTAAGCCCTACGTTCGTCTGAATGGCGGCGACTGGGTGCCTTACCCGCAGTAAACCGAAAAAGGCCGCAAGGTTTCCCCTGCGGCCTGGTTCGGGCGCATGTTGCCATTACGGCGGACAGACGCTCAAAACGCGTTACTTCCTGTCACGTAGCCAGTTGACGATCACACTGGCGATAATGCCAGCAATGATCGGCGCCGCCAGATCGTGCCAGAAGGCCACGCCCAACTGCGTAAGCGTCATATAGCCGCCTTGTTGCAATGGCAACCGTTCGCGGCTATCCTTGATGTGTTGAGGTTCAAGTTAGCCCCCGTCAGGTTGCCAGGTTTATACCAGTCAACGTGCGGGGGTTTTCTCTATCCAGCAACCTATGCCGCCGGGGATCAAGCCCCCGCAACATTGCGCCTCACCGGGTAAACCCGGCTTGCTGCTGATATTACGGCAAAATCCCCGTCCCGGCACGGCGCTAACGTGCAATCTGCGTGACGCTTCGCAGACGATTACTTTTAACATTCAGCATTTCTGAGGCTGGCAGTCAGCCGCTCAATTCTGTAAATTATGCCTCCTCGCGGCCAGTCCCGGTGATACCGAAACCCTCGTTCAGCATCCTGCGTCTATGACATATTCGCCTGTTGCGCCAGAGGAATGGCTAAAAGCAGGTATTACCGACGAACTTATCCGTCTTTCAGCGGGACCTGAAGATCCCGACGATATTATTCATGACCTTGAACGCGCCAGCAGAAAAGCAGCATTCTGACGATTGCTCGGCGAACCGCTGTCACCGGTTTGCCGCATCGGGTATCAAGGCACTATAGCCTGGTTATAGGCAGCATTCTTTATGAGAGAGCTGCGTATATTTTGGGCAGGGGGCTCTATGCAGGACGACACATTACCATTAAATAACAGTAACGCTACGACCACACCGCTTTCAACGAGATTACCGTTTACAAAATATGATTTTGGCTGGGTGCTCTTGTGTATCGGAATGGCGATCGGCGCCGGTACCGTCTTAATGCCAGTGCAAATCGGTCTCAAGGGGATCTGGGTATTTATTACCGCTTTTATCATCGCCTATCCCGCTACCTATATTGTGCAGGATATTTATCTAAAAACGTTATCTGAAAGCGAAACCTGTGACGATTATACGGATATTATCAGTCACTATCTTGGCAAAAACTGGGGCGTTTTTCTCGGTGTAATCTATTTTCTTATGATTATCCACGGGGTGTTTATTTACTCCCTGTCGGTGGTGTTTGATAGCGCCTCCTATATCAAAACCTTCGGCCTTACTGAGGCCGATCTTTCACAGTCTATTATCTATAAAGTCGCGATTTTCGCCGTGCTGGTGGCGATTGCCTCCGGCGGGGAAAAGTTATTATTTAAAATTTCCGGCCCGATGGTGGTGGTAAAAGTCGGGATCATTCTGATATTCGGTTTTGCGATGATCCCACACTGGAATCTTGATAATATTTCCGCCTTTCCCGCCGCATCGGTTTTCTTTCGCGACGTACTGCTCACTATCCCATTTTGCTTCTTTTCTGCGGTCTTCATTCAGGTGCTAAACCCAATGAACATCGCCTATCGTAAGCGCGAACCTGACCGTGTGCTGGCCACCCGGATGGCGATTCGCACGCATCGCATTAGCTATATTACGCTGATTGCCATTATTCTCTTTTTCTCGTTCTCGTTTACCTTTTCGATTAGCCATGAAGAGGCGGTATCAGCGTTCGAGCAGAATATTTCCGCCCTTGCACTGGCAGCTCAGGTAATCCCTGGCCATATCATCCACATTACCTCTACCATCCTCAATATTTTTGCCGTACTTACCGCGTTCTTTGGTATTTATTTAGGTTTTCACGAAGCGCTTAAAGGTATTGTTCTGAATGTATTGAGTCGTATTATGGATGTCAAAAACGTCAACCTACTGTTACTGACATCTGGAATCTGTGTCTTTATCGTGGTTACTCTGGTTATTTGGGTTTCGTTTCGCGTCTCAGTATTGGTCTTTTTCCAGTTAGGCAGTCCGTTTTATGGCATTGTCGCGTGTATTATTCCCTTTTTCCTGATTTATAAAGTAGCGCAACTGGAAAAATTACGCGGCCTGAAAACCTGGCTTATTCTGTTATATGGAATATTGTTGTGCCTGTCGCCGTTATTAAAATTGATTGAATAAGTCGTACCGGAGAGCCATGCCCGGTGGCGCTACGCTTACCAGGCCTACAGGTACGGTGTAGGCTTGATAAGGCGCAGCCGCCATCCGGCATAAAACGCAATTAACTCAGCGGTTTCTGCGGGTTTTCATCCTGATCGACGGCAAAGCAGGCCACCAACTGGCCGTCGTACTCTTTAAGCTGCGGCTGTAACTGCGTACAGGGTCCGAAGCGACGGCGGCAGCGGGCGTTGAAGGCGCAGCCCGGCGGCGGGTTCAGCGGGCTCGGTAACTCGCCGGTCAGCTTAATCCGCTCACGGCGATCGTCCGGATTCAGCCGCGGCGTGGCGGAGAGCAACGCCTGGGTATAGGGATGACGTGGATTGTTAAAAATCTGCTCTTTGGTCCCTTTCTCCACGCAGCGGCCTAAATACATGACCATCACTTCATCGGCGATGTGTTCCACCACCGACAGGTCGTGCGAGATAAAGACATAAGACAGCCCCATATCCTGTTGCAAATCCATCATCAGGTTCAGCACCTGGGCGCGCACCGACACGTCGAGCGCGGAGACCGGTTCGTCGGCAATTACTACGTCCGGATCAAGCATCAGACCGCGGGCGATAGCGATACGCTGACGCTGGCCGCCGGAGAACATATGCGGATAGCGGTCGTAGTGCTCGGTTTTCAGCCCCACCTTCGCCATCATCGCCAGCGCTTTTTCACGACGCTGCGCTTTACTCAGGCTGGTATTGATCAGCAACGGCTCTTCCAGAATTTGCCCCACTTTCTTGCGTGGGTTCAGGGAACCGTAGGGGTTCTGAAACACAATCTGAATTTTCTGCCGCCGCAGTTTCTGCGCGTGCGGATCGTGTTTGAGCAGATCCTGCCCCTGGTAATAAAGCTCGCCGCCGGTTGGCGTTTCAATCATCGTCAGCAGGCGACCCAGTGTGGATTTTCCACAACCGGACTCCCCCACTACGGCCAGCGTTTTACCGCGTTCGAGATTAAACGACACGCCATCCAGCGCTTTTACCAGCCGTTCCGGAGAAAAGATCCCCTTCTTCACCGGATAGTGTTTTTTCAGGTCGATAGCCCGCAACAGCGGCTGTTGCAAGGTGGCCTCATGCGTGCTCATAGTGTGGGCCTCCCGGCATCATCGAGTGGGTAATGACATTTTGACTGACGTCCATCGTCCAGTTGGTTGAGAGCAGGTTCTTCCGCACGACATCTGTCCGTGGCGTAGGGGCAGCGAGGGTTAAGCAGACAACCCGTCGGTCGGTCATATTTCCCCGGCACCACGCCCGGCAGCAACGCCAGACGCGCTTTATCTTGCGCAAACTCTGGTAACGCACGTAGCAATGCCTGGGTATACGGATGACGCGGCGCGCGGAAAATATCCTGCGCAGCGCCGGTTTCGACGACCTGCCCGGCGTACATGACGATAATTTTGTGCGCCGCTTCCGCCACCAGCGCCAGGTCATGGGTAATCAGCACCAGCGCCATGTTCTCTTTTTGCTGCAACTCCAGCAGCAGCTCAATAATTTGCGCCTGAATGGTCACATCCAGCGCCGTGGTCGGTTCATCGGCAATTAACAGCTTTGGTCGACAGGCTATTGCCATCGCAATCATCACACGCTGACTCATGCCGCCAGAAAGCTGGTGCGGATAGACATCCAGACGAGAAGCCGGATCGGGAATACCCACCTGGTTCAACAGGTCAATCGCTCGCTGACGACGGGTTTTCTTGTTCCCGCCCTGATGTACCTTGATGGCTTCCATAATCTGAAAGCCAACGGTATAGCAAGGATTGAGGCTGGTCATCGGGTCCTGGAAAATCATCGCCACTTCAGCGCCCACCAGGTTGCGACGTTCCTTCTCGGAAATGCGCTTCAGATCCTGTCCGTTAAAGAGCAGGTTTTCCGCCATCACGCGGCCTGGGTAATCGATAAGCCCCATAATCGCCAGCGAGCTGACGGATTTGCCGGAACCAGACTCGCCGACAATACCGACCACCTCACCCTGCTTCACGCTGTAGCTAATGCGGTCGACGGCTTTGAACGGTGTCCCTTCGTCGCCGAAGTGCACCGATAATTGATCTACATTTAATAACGCCATCTCGAACCTCTTACTGCTTCAGTTTGGGATCGAGCGCGTCACGCAGACCGTCACCCATCAGGTTAAATGCCAGTACCGTCAGCAGAATCGCCAGCCCCGGGAAGGTCACCACCCACCAGGCGCTTTGCGCGAACTGCAATACGTCAGAGAGCATGGTGCCCCATTCCGGCGTAGGCGGCTGTGCGCCCATCCCCAGGAAGCCGAGGGCGGCCATATCGAGAATGGCGTTAGAGAAACCGAGCGATGCCTGAACGATCAGCGGCGCAAGGCAGTTCGGGAAAATATTGACGAACATCTGACGCATCGCGCCTGCGCCCGCCACGCGGGAGGCAGTCACATAATCGCGGTTCACCTCTACCAGAACCGCCGCGCGGGTTAAGCGGACATAGTGCGGCAGCGCCACAAACGTCAACGCCAGCGCAGCGTTGCCGATGGAGGGGCCGAAGATCGCCACCAGCACCAGCGCCAGCAGCAGGCTCGGCAGGGCCAGCATAATATCGACCACGCGCATGATGATGTTATCGACCAGACCGCCGAAGTAGCCCGCGACCAGGCCGAGAATAATCCCCATTACCAGCGACAGGACGACCACCAGACAGCCGACCAGCAGTGACAAACGCGCGCCATACATCAGGCGCGAGAGGACATCGCGACCAACATCATCCGTTCCCAGAATATGCGCCCAACTGCCGCCTTCCTGCCAGACCGGCGGCGCCAGCAGCGCATCGCGGAACTGCTCTGCCGGGTTGTACGGCGCAATAAAGTTGGCAAACACCGCAATCAGGATCACGATGAGAACATACGCCAGCCCGACGACCGCGCCTTTATTGCGTTTGAAATAGTGCCAGAACTCCCGCAATGGCGTCATGGGCGCCGGTGCGGCATTAACATTATTTTCAGTAACCTGTGACATGATGGCCCCTTACTTCTTATGCCGAATACGCGGGTTCACCACGCCGTACAGCAGGTCTACCAGCAGATTGACGAGAATAATCATCGTCGCTACCAGTAACACGCCGCCCTGCACTACCGGATAATCGCGGCGTTGCAGCGCATCGATCAGCCAGCGCCCCAGACCGGGCCACGAGAAGATAGTTTCTGTCAGAATCGCGCCCGCCAACAGCGTCCCGACCTGCAGTCCGATCACGGTGACGACTGGCAGCATAGCGTTACGCAGAGCATGGACGATAATGACGCGCATCCTGGTCAACCCTTTGGCGCGTGCGGTACGGATGTAATCCTCCCCCAGCACTTCCAGCATCGACGAACGGGTCATACGCACAATGACGGCCAGCGGGATTGTGCCGAGCACCATCGCAGGCAGGATCATATGCGCCAGCGCATCAATAAAGTTACCCTCTTCGCCCCAGATAGCGGTGTCGATCAGCATAAAGCCCGTCAACGGATTGGTATCATCAAGGAACACCATATCGCTCACGCGCCCGGAAACCGGCGTCAGGTTCCAGTGGACGGAGACCAGCATGATCAGCATCATGCCCCACCAGAAGATAGGCATAGAGTAACCGGTCAGCGCCAGGCCAACAGCAGTGTGATCGAAGATAGAACCGCGCTTCACTGCGGCCAGCACGCCCACCGGAATCCCCACGGCGACGGCAAAAATCATGGCGCAGACGCCAAGTTCCAGCGTCGCTTTAAAGCGAGGCACGAACTCGTCCCATACAGGGATTCGGCTTTTCAGCGAGATGCCTAAATCGCCATGCATCACCCCCCAGATATAATGGAGGTACTGCTGCCACATCGGTTTATCAAGACCGAGTTCAGCCAGCAGTTGAGCATGACGCTCAGGGGAAATACCTCGCTCACCCGCCATGATCATCACCGGATCGCCGGGGATCATGTGGACAAAGGCAAAGGTGAGAAGGGTAATACCGATAAACGTCGGGATAATGAGTCCCAAACGTCGGAGAATGAACTGCAACATAACCCGAATTCTCTCTCATGACCCACGGCCTGGAACCGTGAGTCTGTATTGCTCACAAATCTTATCCCACGCAAACTGCATCGCGGATAAAGCATTACGCCGGATGGCGCTGCGCTTATCCGGCCTACACAACACCGGGGCGCAGCGCTCTTTTAATTATTCGACAGAGACGTTTTCGAAGTGATGTTTGCCTAATGGATCAACCACATAGCCTTTAACTTCTTTACGCACTGGCTCATAAACCGTGGAGTGAGCGATGATCAGCGCTGGCGCCTGGTCATGCATCACAACCTGGGCCTGTTTATAGAGTTCAATACGCTTGTTGTGGTCATCGGTCGCACGCGCAGGCTGAATCAGGTCTTCAAACGGCTTGTAGCACCATTTTGAATAGTTGGAGCCTTGCTGGGCGGCATCGCAGCTGAACAGCGTGGCGAAGAAGTTATCCGGATCGCCATTATCGCCGGTCCAGCCCATCATCACCGTCTGGTGCTCGCCATCTTTAGCGCGCTTGAGGTATTCGCCCCATTCATAGGTGACAATTTTGGCCTGAACGCCAATCTTCGCCCAGTCCGCCTGGATCATTTCCGCCATACGACGCGCATTCGGGTTATAGGGACGCTGTACCGGCATCGCCCACAGATCGATGGTGAAGCCTTTTTCCAGACCGGCTTCTTTCAGCAGCGCCTTCGCTTTTTCCGGATCGTAGCCATAGTCTTTAATATCATCGTTGTAACCCCACATTGTCGGCGGGATCAGGTTTTTCGCCGCAACGCCCGCGCCCTGATAAACGGCTTTGATGATGGCCTCTTTATTCACGGCATAGGTCAATGCCTGGCGAACTTTGACATCATCCAGCGGTTTTTTCTGCACGTTATAGGAGAGATAACCCACGTTCAGGCCAGCCTGCTCCATCAGGTTGATGTTTTTATCTTCTTTCATGCGCGCAATATCCGCCGGGTTCGGATACGGCATCACCTGACATTCGTTCTTATGCAGTTTGGCGTAACGCACAGAGGCGTCAGGGGTGATGGAGAAGACCAGACGGTCGATCTGCGGCTTCGTGCCCCAGTAGCCGTCAAAAGCTTTGTAGAGAATGCGGGAGTCTTTCTGATATTGCACCAGTTGGAACGGGCCAGTGCCGACCGGGTTCAGATCCACTTTTTCCGGCGTACCGGCTTTCAGCATGTTGTCAGCATATTCTTTGGAAAGAATAGAGGCGAAGTCCATGGCTAAATCGGCAAGGAACGGCGCTTCCGGACGCGTCAGCACAAACTGCACCGTGTGATCGTCTACCTTCTTCACTTCGCTAATCAGATCCGGCAGCCCCATGCCTTCAAAGTATTCATAGCTGCCGCCAGACACTTTATGGTACGGGTTCTGCTCGTTTTTCTGCCGGTCAAAAGAGAACACGACATCATCGGCGTTCAGCTCGCGCGTGGGTTTGAAATCCTTGCTGGATTGCCATTTCACCCCTTTACGTAGGTGGAACGTATAGGTTTTACCGTCTTCGCTGATATCCCACTTCTCAGCAAGACCCGGGATCACTTCCGTGGTGCCGGTTTTGAATTCAACCAGACGGTTATAGATAGGTACGGAGCTGGCATCATAGGTGGTGCCAGACGTAAAGAGCTGTGGGTTAAAGCCTTCCGGCGAGCCTTCTGAACAATAAACCAGGGTTTTGGCCTGCACGCTTGCTGCAACGGTCATAGCCACCAGGCTCAAACCAAGCTTCAGCATCCCTAACTTCTTCAAGGAAATACTCATTCTTCTGCTCCAATTGTGATGTATGTTGTTTTGCCCTTTGCAAAGGCTTTTACCGCCCGGCCTTTTTTGTTTTTTACCTGGTCAGGTCAGTAGTGAGAGGTGGGGATTCCGTTCGCATAATCGACTGAGTTGCAGTGCGGATTCTCCATAAAATGCCCCTCATTCCCTACAATCTGTCAATAGAATGTCAAAACGTCAATACAGGTAACCAGCTTTTACAACAACGGTGAGAATTAACAAACAAAGATTAAAAAAAGTTCAGAAGGGTATTTTCAGCAGGGAAATTTGTGCTATAGGCAGAAAGGCAGAGTTATTCACTTAATATTTTGCAACAGTTAGTGATTAACAATTAGACATTAATTGAAAAATTTCTTTAGATATGTTGATTATCTGAGCGATTAATACCACTAACGCTAAAACGCACAGGCGAAAATGCTGAGGTTATTCATAAGCCGTGTGCAAAAAAGAGTTATACGGACATTGAAAAACACCATCGAATATGTCACAAAATTGTAAATAAGTAGGCCGTCGTGCGGCCTACCGCGATCACAAAAACTAACTTTTGACCCTGGCCTGCGTGCGCTTTTCGCTCCAGTTAAACAACGAGTTCACCAGAATCGCCGTCAACGTCCCCGCTGCCATGCCGTTGCCAAAGACCATCTGTACGCCCGCCGGGAAATTCTGATACAGGCCGGGTACCAGTATAGGTAGCATTCCCATGGCCAGCCCCATCGCCAGCGCATAGGTTTTACCCGGCGTATGCAGTGGCTCACGCGCAATCATATCAATGCCGATGACCCCGATAATGCTGAAGACAATCACCGCCGTACCGCACACCACCGAACCTGGCAGACAGGTCGCCAGACGTACCAGCGGCGCGAATATGGCAATCAGGATTAACAATCCTCCAGCAGCCGCAGTCACGAAACGCGATTTCACGTTAGTGGTGCGTACCACCCCAATATTTTCGCCGGAGGTGATAATTAAGGAGGTGCCAAAAATACCCCCCAGCAGCGACATTACCGCATCACCACGAATGGTACGTGGAATCGTCTGCTGCACATTTTGCGTGGAATTGACTATTTCCGCGGTCGCAATCGTTTGCCCGGTTGCTTCAGCCATAGAGATGACCGCGTAAATCAGTAACGGCAGCGAGGCGGAGAGATCAAAAATCGGCCAGCCGAACGGCAAAAGCTGTGGGAAACTAAACAGCGGCCCGTGACTAACACCGCTAAAATCGGTGCTGCCCAGCGCCATTCCCAGCAGCGTTCCCGCTAAAAGGCCGAACATCACCGCCAGCTGGCGCAAAATACCGCTAAACGCCAGCGCGAAAATCAGCGTTATCAGAATAGTCCCCAGCGATAAAATGATACTGGTTGGATGAGCGAAGTCGGCGCTCCCTGGCTGGCCAATGATCAACCCGCCGTACAGGCGAATAAGGTTAATCGACACCATTAGCAGCATGATGCCGATGATAAAAGGGGGAAAATGGTGCAGGCAGCGGCGGAAAATCGGCAACGCGATAAAGTAGAACAGCGAAGTCAGAATTACGGCGCCAATCGCGGTCTGGATATTGGTCTGTAAAGCGATCGCAACGAAAATCGCAATCGGCGCGCCCCCCGGTACCATAATAAACGGCAAACGCGCGCCCACCCCTTTCACACCCAGGCTTTGCAAAATAGCGCCCAGACCGCACATCAGAAAGGTCGCGCTAAGTACCGAGGCGGTCACCGTATCGGTAAAGTGGAGCGCTTTGGCGATCAGAAAGACGGAGGTAATGGGGGTGGCGGCAACGACCAGCACATGCTGAAGCGCCAAAAGTAAGGTGGTTTGCCAGGGTAATGCATCGTTATCCGGCGTAGTAAGGCCAGGTTGCGGCATGATTAACTCCCATAAAACATCAAAAAAATAACCGCCAGCGCGGGCTGGCGGTCTGTATTATTTCAACCAACTAATGGCATCAGCGGCATAGTGATGCGCACGGAAGGCGCTGTTCTGTTTTCCAGGAATAATGCCTTTACTGAGGTGCTCCGGATATTCATTAAAGAACGGAATGATATATTCCCATACCGTTTCGCCTTCCGGGGTGACTTCAAACAGGCGGCCAAACGCCGATTCACAGATAAAGGTGTTGCCGTTCGCCAGCCGCTGCGCGCTCCCCATATACGGCGAGAAAAACGCCGGCGGGAAGATATCGCGATACTGCCAGGTAATCGCTTTGGTCTGCGGATCGAACTCCAGCACCGTGGAATGCGGCGAGGTGACGCCGGGACGCAGGTTGCCGTTATCGAAAACCAGAATCGACCCGTTCTCCATCTCAACCGGCGTGTGCTGCTGCGCTACGACTTCCGGCCCTGCATGCCAGATAACCTTCCCGCTCTCTTTATCCACGGCAATGACGCCGGAAGTGGTACGCAGGCTCATCAGTACCAGGCCATCACGGGTGACGGACAGGCCGTTAATCATCGGCCAGTGGCGGCGGTCGAAAATATCATGAATCGGGAAATCTTCCGGATTCAAATGCTCCCAGGCACGCCATTCCCAGACCACTTCACCGTCGCGATTGACCTCTTTGACGACGTCGCTCTGAATCACGCCGTCCGGCGCATCGCGGCGCGGGTCGCCGCCGGTAACACGGGCGGCGATATCGGCAGGCAACGGCGACGCGGCGGTATACAGCAGATTACCGTTCGCCAACCATTGCGCATCATGGTGATGGTAAATATCTTCGTAATGCCAGACGATTTCGTTATCCGGCGTCACTTCGTAGAAGTCGCCGCCGTGCCAGAGATCCCACGCCGGATAGAGGTTCGCTGAAGTGCGGTGGCTACCGTTATAACCCAGATTACCGTTCGGCAGCAGCACCGCATCACGCCCGGCGCGAACCGGAAGCTGCCACTGATGCGCGACTTCGCCCTGCTCGTCCACCAGGTAAACCCGCCCTTCGGCGGTTTGCGGCGCAAAAAGCGTATAGCCGCCAAAGCTCTTCGCCTTATCAGCGTAGATAAGGCCCGCCAGACGGCGTCCAAGGGTGAAAGTCGAATCCTGAGTTAAGTGTGCCACATCGCCTCCTGAGGAATAAATTTGCGCCAAAATACCCCATTAAAACGTTTTAATGAAGAGTTTTTTACGATCCTCACCGAAAAAAAGCAAACGTTACCGTCTGGTAAATATGCTACCCTGTGCGCAAATTTTCGCAGGTCAGGAAGCAGATGGCTGTTCAAAATAAAAAACGCGCAAAGTTGATTGATGTTGCCCGCCATGCAGGCGTATCGCCAGGGACGGTATCCAATGCATTGCACAACACCCGCTTTGTCGAGCCGCAGACGCGACGGCGTATTGAAGAGGCCATTGTTGCGCTTAACTACACGCCGAATATTCGCGCCCGCCAGTTACGAACCGGCAAAACCAATACCATTGCCTTGCTCTCTTCGGTGCCGCTGGCGATTGCCTCCGGCGCGTCACGACTGGGATTTATGATGGAGGTGGCGTTAACGTCCGCGATGATGGCGCTGGAAAAACAGCATGCGCTGATTCTGGTGCCGCCGGGGGCAAATCCACTGGATGCCGTCAGCTTTGACGCGGCGATCCTGATTGAGCCGGCGGAGAACGACCCGCAGCTCCAGGCGCTGGCGCAAGCGGGCATTCCCTGCGTCACCATTGGCCGCACGCCGGGGACCGACACGCTTGTGCCGTGGGTTGAGCTGCACTCGGCGGCAACAGCACAGCTTCTGCTAACGCATCTGGAGGCCTCCGGCGCCAGCAAATGTGCGTTATTTGTCGGTAACACACGGCGAACATCAGTTCTGGAGAGCGAAGCGGCTTACCAGCGCTGGTGCGCGGGACGCCAGGCCCCCGTCGTCTACTCTCTCAATGAAAGCGAGGGTGAAAATGCCGGCTACCAGGCCGCGCAGCAGCTATTACAGGCACATCCCGACGTTGACGGCGTGCTGGTGCTGATCGACACCTTTGCCAGCGGCGCGGTACGCGCTTTTCAGGAACAAGACATCGCCATACCTGAACAAATGCGGGTGGTCACCCGCTATGATGGTATCCGCGCGCACGAATCGCTGCCGCCGCTGACGGCAGTGAATATGCATCTTGATGAGGTGGCGCGACAGACAATCACGCTCCTGTTTGCCGTTCTGTCGGGTGAGAAGGTCAGCTACAGCGACGGGATCATGCCTGAACTGGTGGTGCGAGCGTCAACCTGCCGGTGACAGAGGATGCCTTGCCACTGCGGGCCGTTGCTGACGCAACGTTCTCTCGCTTCGCTCGAGTCGAACCTCTTGCCCCCGGAGGTTCTCATCCTCGTCAGGCTTCAGATACAAAAAAAACCTGCTCGCTGAGCAGGGTTTCTGAATTTGGTCGGTGATAGAGGATTCGAACCTCCGACCCCTTCGTCCCGAACGAAGTGCGCTACCAGGCTGCGCCAATCACCGAATGCGGGCGCATCTTACTGCTCAGGCGCACGCCCGTCAATCCCTTAGTCGCAAAATACAATTCAATCGGCGAGAAAGTCGGCAGACAACCTACTTCGCGGCGACTTTCTGCGCATCGGGAATATGGCACCAGTTGTTGTTCTGGTTAATGCCGCCATTCGGCGATGTATACCCCAGGCAGCCCATTATCGTATCGTATAGCTCCACATGACGACGCGGCACTTTGATCTCCGCCTGCTGTTTCAGGTGAGCGAACATCTGCGCATGTTGCGGACTGGCAAGATATTTATCCGACATCCATACCAGCATCGGAACACGGAATTGTTCCGGCGGCGCCATATTGCGCGGCGTACCGTGCAAATGTTCACGTTCGTTAATCGACTCGCCGTGGTCAGCGGCGTAGAACACAATCGCTTTTTTATCACGTAGCTGATCGAACACACTGGTAATAAAGTGATCAACATAGGTCACGGAGTTATCGTAAGAGTTGATCATCTGCGCTTTCGTGCAGCCGCTATCGACCCCAATACATTCGGGCTTCCACTGAGCGTAGCTGCGCGGATAACGTTGCGTATAGTTAAAATGCGACCCCTTAGTATGCAGGATAATCAGATGCTTACCCTCCGGGTTCTGGGCAAGCGAGTTCTGCATCTCATCAATTAACAGCATGTCATCAACCGTTTTACCACGGTTACGCGGCTCGGCGCCGATCTGCTCGCGGTAGGAGATATTATCCGCCATGGTATTGCTATAGAACCACATCTCGCTCTGCATGGCGTACAGATCGGAACTGAATCCGAGCTGTTTGAGTACGGCAAAAACATTCTGCTCTTTTAAGGTACGCTGCGGGTTATTATCCGCCCCACCTTCCCGTACAAACATACAGCGTAAAGAAAGCTTCGTCGCGGTATCGCAGGAATAGCCGCGGAATGCCGCCAGATTTTTTTCCTGCGCCAGCTTCGGCGTGGTATTACGCTCGTAGCCGAAAATCCCCATGTGATCCCAACGGGTCGTCTCACCGATAATGAAAACGACGTAGGTGTCATCCCCATCTTTCGGCGCAACATAGGTAAATTTCCTGGCCGGGTTTATTAACGAATTATTGTCCGACGATTCATCTACCTGCGCCCAGGCATACAGCCCTAACGCAGATAACCAGTTTGAAGGCAGATAGGAGTTCGCCACCACGCCGCCATAGCTGGGTAAGTCGATGCCTGTCGCCCGTTCAACCTTTTTTTGCTGTATATCCAGCAGGCGGATAGGCGCCCACACCATTACGCCTGCGAGTACCACTACAGCGGCGCTGCGAAAACGCTGCCCCGGCGTACGTAGCTGGCGCAACAACGTGTAGCGACAGTGGTTACTCCAGATAAAGATGAGCGGAAGCACGCTCACGGCAATCAGCCACAATACAAAGTGCAGCCCCACCACCTCTTTCGAGAGATCGATATCGGTGGTCATAACAGACGCAATAATGCCGTAGCCAATCACCACGTTCAGGAAGGTCATGTAATAACTGGCGCCAGCGGAAAACAGCACCACCAGCGTGGCCAGCACACGCCAGACGCGTCGGCCAAACAGTGAAAGAAGACGAAGTAAGAAGAAAGTGACCAGCACCGTGGCGCCCAGTTCGACAACTGCGGAGAGGCCTTTCCAAATGGTAAATTCTTGTGCATAACTGCCGAAACGGCGGTAAAACACGGCGCAATTCATAAACAGACCGATATAGAGCGCAAGCAAGAAACTAAGTTTCTGTTGCGTCATCGATTTAATGTATCTCATGCAAACAAACCCTGGGAATCGGGATAAAAACGACCTGTACAACGATTCTGTAATCAAACAGGTAAATATGCGGCTAACGCAGATGTAAGAAAGTCTACAAGCACGGTTAAGTAGACCACAAGCAGAGGGGAAAGTGGCAACGGAGAGTGTGATCGGAGAAGATTTTTACAAAAAATCACTAAAAATGGAAAAGGGCCAGCGAACTGGCCCTCAGTGATTATTCGTATGTGACGCTAAAATTCACCGTCGCATTCGCTGGGCCAACGGTGGCATCCGGCTTAACAGGCACATAGCTGGCGATATAGTTCAGCTTGTTAGTACCATCAAACCAGACGGTGTGTTCTACGGGTGTAGAGTCGGTACTGGAGGGGTATTGTTGCTCCCCACCAGACGTTTTAATTTTTAACGCCACGCCCGTCGCGCCGCCGCTATCCAGGGCAAAAAGCGAGGGGTCAGTCGGGTCTGGAGAACCGTCCATCGTAACGCTGGCCTTTGTGGCATACGCGCAATCTTTTAAGCCGATGCTAAAGTTTTTCTGGTTCAGCTCTTTACCCACTTTTACCGGGCGCTGAAGCACCACGGTCTCCATATTGACGTCGATACTGTCGTTTTCCAGTTCACAGGTAGCCGCCTTAATAGTAATGGTAAAGTGGATATCACCAGCAGAACCGATATTCGACGGTGCCGCCATCGCGGAAGCGGTAAGCAGTAAACACGCTGGCATCAAAGCATGAAGGTTTTTCATCCTGCTTACTCCACATCAATACGCATGGTGGCAATTCCCTCGAAATCCCCGGCGGCCGGCAATTTGCCAGTGGTGCTGATGGGGTAAGCCGAAATGGTCGTTGAGGCGGTACGGTGCGTGTCGTCAACAAGACCCGATACGCTCAGCTCCTGATTAACACTGGCGTCATTTGGCACCAAAATTTTACCGTTAGCGCCCTCAATGACGGCACCGATATCCGGGTTGCCCATGTCGATGGCATTCGAATCATTAGCGTTTGGCATTCCCTCAATACGCAGGAAGATCTTTACGCCATCGGAAATATTGGTGCATTTAAACTGCAGCTCTTTGGTGAATTTCGTGGCGTTCTTTGCAACTTGTCCTTTGCGATCTTTAAAATCAGTGGCCTTAAATTCCCCAAACGGAATTTCCAGCGTGCTGCCGCTGGAGAGTTCACAGCCCTGAGGTACCGTAATTGAACCACTGATATATACAGACGACGCAGGTATACTGCCATATACACTGGGTTTCTTTGTCACAAAAAGGTCCATTATTTTGGTGCTAGGTATAATACTTTCACCCACAAACGGATGGAGAATATAGAGCGATAAGTGACCTTTGCCACCGGATGTCCATATTGCATCTTTACTACTTGCATTTTGCGAACACTGAGAGCGGTTGTTTGTCAGGTTACCTACATTCTCAAACAGTGTGTTAACGTATTCTCCTCGTCCCCCCGAAATCAGTACATCGCTCGCAATGGCAATATTATTATTGATCTGGTAATAGGAGCGACTCTCTATATTCGTAACAAAGGCCAGAGGAACCACAGCCTTAAATAAGGTGTCATTTATAAGAGAGGTATCATCAGGGCATTCACAGGACATCGCATAGGTTCCACCTAAATTCCAGCTATCGAAATCTACGAAGGTCGCACCCGTTGTGTTCTTTGACGTATCTGAAACTGTTTTATTTATGGTGGCACTGAAGATATGTGTTCCACCTTCAGGAGTACATGGTCCAAAATCTGCCGCTGCCAGCGCCTGCCCCGAAAACAGCACCGACCCGCCCAACAGGCCCGTAAACATTATCAACTTTTTCAACATAATCGTTTCCTTCCCTGTTACCGGCAGACGGCATTCGCCATCACCACGCCGGTATTATCCTGTTGTTCCGGCAGCGTAAACGCCACGCGGCATTGCTGTGCCTGGTCTTTACCCCAGTTCACCTGAAGGGCACCTTTCTCCGGCATCCCGCTGATATAAAGCTGACCGTCTTCACCCACAATGCTGCTGGACTCTTTTGTGGTATCCAGCAGCGTGGCGGTAGCACCAAACGGCACCGCTTTGCCATTGGCCTGCGTCAGATTCATCAGCACGCGATAGCCCACTCGGGTATCGCAGCGGGCACAAACAATCGCGCCGCGTGTCGGCACTACGTTGACGGAGGCGGTATCCAGGTCAACCTGGTTGTTCAGGCTGTCGCTTCGCAGTGAGACTTCCGTTTCACGGTACGGAGTAAGGTAAGGCACGACCGCATTACCCATCCAGTCCACTTCCACACCACCGTTGTTGATCACGTGCGCGCCGCGCGCGCCCGGCGCGGAGATAATGGCCATGGATTCACCCAGCGGTTGAGAAAGAGTGATACCTTCGCTATGGGCTATCACACCGCCGCGCAAACCGTAGTTCACCTGCTGGCCGTCACGGTTGTAGTTGTAACCCAGGCTGGCGCTACCCACGCCGCCCTGGTAATCCAGGTTCACGCTGCCGCTGTTACCCACGCCGTTGCTGCCGTAGCCTTCCTGCACACTATAGTTCAGGTTGTGGTCTTCCAGCGCGGTGCCGCTCACCCCTAACTGCTGGTTGGTTCGGCCATGCTGATCGGTCGTGAGGTGGTAGTTACTCCACACGCGTCCCAGTGGAATCGACATGGAGAATGACAGTAAACGATCGCTCTCATCCCACTCCGGGCTTTTCGTCCAGGTGTAAGCAACGCTGTAGTTCACGCGGCCAATACGGCCGTTATAACCGGCATTCAGCGAACGCTGTTTACCTTCATCGTTCCAGTAGTCCTGCTGCGTGACGTTAAAATAGACCGAGCCCCAGGCGCCCAGTTGCTGCGTCACGTTGCCCTGAATCTGACTACGTTTGTGGTACTGGCTATAAGAGCTGTCCGCATCGCTGCGCACATCCGTCGCTTCCTGGAAGGTGTAATAGCCGCTGGTCGAATACTTGTAACCCAGCAGACGGAAATCTGTACCGCTGTTAAAGCTCTTGGAGTAGAGGAAACGATAAGACTGACCTTCCGAATTCTCCTCATTTGCCAGCTTGCTTTTTGCCTGGGTTACATCGATGGAGATCGCGCCGATATAACCGAAGATTTTACCTAATCCTCCCGCCAGCGAGTAATAGTCGTCAGAGAAGATCGCACCACCGTAAACGGTAAAGCCATATGGCAGGCCGTACATGGCATCAAGCTGCCCGAATTTCGGCTCGGCGCTGTTATAGTTCCCGGCACGGTATTCCCCGGCGGAAAGGCTGTACTTGAGATGGCCTTCACGCTGGAGGAGCGCCACCGAGGAGAACGGCTGAACGAACTTCTGCTCACTGCCGTCCGATTCTTTAATGGTGACCGTCAGGTCGCCGCTGTTTGAGGTTGGATACAGGTCGTTAATTTCAAACGCACCCGGCTGAACAAACGTACGGTAAATAACGTAGTTGTTCTGCTCAACGGTAACTTCGGCGTTACTTTTGGCAATACCCCGGATGACGGGCGCAAACCCGCGCTGGCTGTCAGGCAGCATCTCTTCGTCGGAGGTTAACTGCACACCGCGCATCTGAACGCTGTCAAAAATATCACCGGCAGTGGAGGTATCCCCCAACGTCAGCCGTGATTTCAACGGTACAATGGCACGGCTTAAGGATGTGCCAATGTTATCCCATGTGTTGTTACCGTCGTTTCGCGTCCAGGTGCTATAGTTACGTAACCGCCATGCCCCCAGGTTCATACCGCTGCGCAGATTCAGATAGTAGCTGTCGCTGTTGTAGCTGGTTTCACTGTCGTGTGCGTCATAGCTGGCGTTGCTGCCGGAAAAGTTATAATCCACCAGCAGGGCATTCACCCCTTCGTCCCACTGCGATTCTGGCACCGTACCGCGCGCTGTCTGCTTCATCGCAGCCTGCGGGAAGCTCATGATCAGGGTCTGGTCTGCAAAGTCGAAATGGCTGGCGGCCTGGGGAATAATGTCGTCAAAAGCAACACAGGCTTCAGGCGGGGCCATTTTCAGCGCCGGGAAGCTATCAATACGCACGCCCATATCTTCAAGCTGCACGCGGCTTAAGCACGGCACTAGGGATTCACCCATTTTTGCGCGCTGCGCCTCTGTCGCTGCCTTAAACTCCAGGGTGCGAGACTCCATTTTTTTTTCGTTGACCACCACCGAGACGTGGTATTTACCTGGCAGGTGTTCAGCTTTATTGGATTCATACATTGAAAGGTCAACGTGCTGATCAATACCCGGCACATCCTCCAGAAAGCGCGGGTTAAATGTTCCCGCATACGCGGGGAGCGTACCCGCTATCATCAGCGCAAGCGCAGACTGCGTGAAACGCGAGGTCTTATTGCCCAGAGGAAGATGCGTCCATGTCATAGTAATAATCCTTTAAAACGTGTTAGTTAACGCGCTGTGTCAACATGTCGCCAGCCGTGCCAAAGTCATTAATAATGTTGTATTTAACTTCGCTTACCTTGCCGGTGCCGGCTGGCAGTTCAATATTCAATGAGCCTTTTGCCGGAACCATTCCCGTTTTTTCAATATCACGGCCGTTGGCATAAAATTTATTAAACGTCAGGTTAAAGGCAGATGGGTTTTCCACTTTGATCTGGTTAGCCCCTGCGCTGGTGAACTGCAGTTTGTTCCAGCCGTCCATGCTATTGCCTTTCAGGCCCGCCGGGCGATAGAACAGTTTTAAGCGGGTACGTACGGCGATCTGCAGTACGTTTTTAGCTTCCGCGTCTTCACTTTTGGCAGGAATAGCTTTTACGTTAATCCAATAAACGGACTCGCGATCCTGCGGTAACGTGTTCGTCGTATTAACAATACGTAAAACGTTATTTTTAGTCGGGCTTAATTTAAATAACGGTGGAGTGATGATAAAGGGCGTCTTTTTATTACCGTTAGCATCATCAATCCATGACTGAATGAGAAATTCATCCGTGGTGCTTTTATTATTTACCGTAAGAGAAGCTTCCTTTCTACTACCGTCATAAATAACACGCGTGCTGCTTAATGCCACGCCTCCGGCAAAACTGTTTTGAGCAATCAACGCCAGCACCAGTGCTGTGCAAGATATCAAACGTGAGCGGTTCATGATTCTCTTCCTGAGCCTCCGCTGGAAAAAATGGCAACGGGATTTCCGTTGCCATTATGATTGTCTGTATTAACGAAAATTCGATTATTCGTAGGACAGGTTGAAGTCCACTTCTGCGTTACCGTAACCAGTGGTTACAGTATCTTTTGTTGCAACGTAGTTAGCGGTGTAGTACAGCACGGTCTGACCAGCAGCCAACGTAGTGGTGGATTTACCGGTGTTCATTTCAACAAGCTTGTTAGCGTTGTCGTAGATACCGATGCCCACGCCAGTTGCCGCACCTGCTTCAGTGTTAACAGAAACCAGTGTCGCATCGTCTGTATCACCAACGCCATTGAAGCTTACGTTAACTTTGGTATTAGAGGTGATGTCACAGTCTTCCAGTTTGATCTGGAAAGGCTTAGAAGAAGACTTGTCGCCAATGGCTTTGAAGATATTTTTCTTAACCTGACCCAGCACAACTTCCTGGTTCTGGGAGTCAGTAGAAACGACGCATGGCGCGTCAACGATTTCACCGGTGAATTTAATGGTGCCGTCACCAGATTCAGCAGCGAAAGCAGAAGTGGAAACTACAGCGAGAGCAGACAGAGCAAAAACAACCTTTTTCATTAAAAACTCCATTTATGACGGTAGATAACAGAACGCATCCTTAGGATTATCTGCATTCTGTGAGGAAATGGAGTGTATAGAGGTGGGTATTGGATACTATAATTAGTATATATAAAAATAATTGTTAGTTAATCTTAAAAAGAATAGAAATCAATATGTTACAAATGCAACGTACATAAATGTAATTTTTTATTAAGAATAAATTAATATAATTAATATATTATTTCTTCCTATTCATAAATAAGTTAAATGTCTTCCTTATTTATTAGACGTTTTTTTAACTACAATTGATTAGGTATTTGTGCTAAATAAAAAAAAGGGCACCAAATGGGTGCGCTGTACGCCTGGTGTTGCATGTGTTACGCAGACGCTTCGCTAACCCCCTCCCGCTGCGGCTGGCGAATAGTGGTGGAAAGTGCCAGCGAGATGATTAACAGCGCAAAGATAACGCAGAAGGTTAGCACCCTACTTCCGCCACAAGAGCTGTTATCACTGCGTTTCGATTATAATTTTTAAGTTAAAACCTAGCGCTCACCCCCAGGGTATACAAATAATCGCTATCCGTAGCGCTATTTTCCGCCTGGGAAAACGCCGCATACGCCGCCAGGTGCGGGTTAAGTAACACGTCCGCGCCTACGGTGACATCCAGCCAGTTTCCCGCCTGATTTCCTGCGGTCATACGACTCAACCCGGACTGCGCTTTCCAGATATTCTCCCCAAACTGTTGGTTATAGCTGATTTGCGCCCAGGGACGGACATCGCCGAACTGCGAGTTTACCCGCCAGCCTAACGTACTGACGCTGGCGTGCCATAACGGATCGGTAAACGCTAATGTCGTCGCGCTATCGCCATATTCGTTATACATTGATGACGTCGAACCGTCGTAATGCAGCGCCGCGACCGGCCCAGTGGTTACGCGTCGGGAAAGAGGAAAATTCCAGCCCATACTGATACCGCTGGTCGCATCAAGCGGGGTTTCATCCGCCAGGCTAAGCACCGGCCCCACCGTATTTTGCGTAGACTGAATACGTTCGGCCAGTATGTCGTTGTAATTCGGTTGGTGATCGCTGTCCCAGGTATAGCGTTCCGTCGTATGCCCCGGAGCCGCTTCAGCGATATATTCTTGTTGCCAGGCATATGTGGTATTGATAAAAAACGAGCAGGCCATAAGGCCCGCCAGACAACGCAATGTCCGGCGACCACGGCGTTTTCTTACAATCATCAACGCGACTCCAGAGTAGAGCCGAATTCGGCGATATTATTGTCATTGAATGAAGGATGTCGGGCATCAGCCCTGTATTAACTATTGTCCTTTTAGCGGGCCCGTCAAGGCGGGTTGAAGGAAATTTTCGCGGTAACCACAATAACGAGGAAGTCTATGCAGCGTTGCGACTGGGTCAGCCAGGCCCCCCTTTACATTGCCTATCATGATAACGAGTGGGGCGTACCGGAAACCGATAGCAGAAAGCTGTTTGAAATGATCTGTCTTGAAGGTCAACAGGCCGGTTTATACTGGATCACCGTGCTTAAAAAGAGGGAGAACTACCGCGCCTGTTTTCATCAGTTTGACCCGGTACGCATCGCAGCTATGCAGGAGGAGGATGTTGAACGCCTGCTGCAGAACACAGGCATCATACGACATCGCGGTAAAATTCAGGCCATTATCAGTAACGCCCGCGCCTGGCTTGCGATGGAGCAAAACGGCGAGTCTTTCGCCGATTTTGTCTGGTCATTCGTTGATGGCCAGCCGCAGATCACCCAGGCGGCCAGCCTGGATGAGATCCCTACCTCAACACCTGCGTCCGATGCGCTTGCTAAGGCATTGAAAAAACGCGGTTTCAAGTTTGTCGGTACGACTATCTGTTACTCCTTTATGCAGGCGTGCGGACTGGTCAATGACCATATTACCGGCTGTTTTTGCCATCCGGGAGAAAAACATGATTCGCAAATCCCAGAGTGAAGACATGGCGTCTATTCTGGCGCTGTGGATGAAAAGTACCATTTATGCCCATCCCTTTATCGAAGAACGTTACTGGCACGAGAGCGAAGCAATTGTACGCGACGTCTATTTACCCGCCGCGCAAACCTGGGTATGGGAGGAAAATGGACAACTGAAAGGCTTCGTCAGCGTACTGGAAGCCCGTTTTGTCGGGGCGCTGTTTGTCGCCCCCGACGCGTTAAGACACGGCATTGGCAAAGCGCTTCTGGAATATGTCCAGCAACGTTTTCCTCTGCTGAGCCTTGAGGTTTACCAGAAAAATCAATCCGCCGTAAACTTCTACCATGCGCTTGGTTTTCGTATTGAAGATAGCGCCTGGCAGGAGGATACCGCCCACCCCACCTGGATTATGAGTTGGCAGGCGGATCAAACGCCGTAAGCGGTAGCGCCGGGCCGGTATATTTCTCAAACCAGACCAGCGCGGTGTTGCCCGCACAACCGTTCCCCAGCCGGGAACTGGGAAGATCTTTTGTCAGGACGTTTACCGCACCGTTTTTGCATATGCCGCCTGCGGTAGGTTCAGGGTCCGGCCATGCGCCTTCGTGAATACAGATCACGCCAGGCCGAATTCCGTCGGTAACGACCGCGCCCGCCAGAACCTGCCCGCGATGATTCCAGACGCGTACCGTATCGCCATCGACGATTCCGCGCGTTGTCGCATCCTGCGGATGAATCGTCACAGGTTCGCGTCCGGCTACCGCATACCGCTCCCGTAACGAACTGTAGTTGAGCTGGCTATGCAGACGGTGCGCCGGATGCGCGGAAAGTAGCTGAACCTGCCCCGCATCGGCGTTCCCGTGCCACTCATCCGGCACCAGCCACATCGGATGACCGGGACAATCCGCGTAACCATAGCTGGCAATGCGCGCAGAATAGATTTCGATTTTGCCGCTGGCCGTTTTTAGCGGATGGTTATCAGGATCGCGGCGAAAATCCGCGAAGCGCACAAACTGCGCGTTGGCGGGATTTTCCGGCATCTCCAGTAAACGGTTAGCCTGCCAGAATGCGGCAAACGGCGGCAGCGTCACCCCCTGGCTGGCGCCACGCTGGGCGGCAATATTGTAGAAAGTCTCCAGCCACGCCAGCTCGCTTTTTCCTTCGGTGAACCGAGCGTAACCGCCGGCTTCCCACCGTTCGCTCAGTTCAGCAAAAACGTCAAAATCATTCCGCGCCTCCCACCGGGGCGACACGACCTGCTTCATCGGCGCCAAATGCTGATTGCTATAGTCGCCGGTCATGGTTAAATCGTTACGCTCATAGCTGGTGGTCGCAGGCAGAACAATATCCGCGTGTTTCGCGGCGGCCGTCCAGAAACATTCCGAGATAACGACCAGTTCCGGTTTTTGCCACGCGCGAATCAGACGGTTGGTATCCTGATGATGGGTAAAGTTCGCGCCGCCCGCCCACCAGATAAAACGAATATCCGGGAAGCGGCGATCCATCCCATTGTGTTGGTAAAACCCACCGGGGTTTTCCAGCGCCTCGACAATACGCGCCACCGGTATTTTATCTACCGCATCGACCCCGCCAGGGATGCTTCCCTGCATCGAGGCTAACACGGCGGCGCGGCGCATCGGGTTTCCGCCGTTAGCAAAATGATAAGAAAAACCAAACCCGCCGCCAGGCGTACCAATTTGCCCCAGCATTGCGGCCAGCGTAACGATCATCCAGTGCTTTTGCTCGCCGAACTGCTGACGCTGCATTCCCCAGCCAGCCATCAACATGGTGGTGTTATGATGAAATATTTCTGCCAGTTCGCGGATTTTCACCGCAGAAACGCCGCAAATTTCCGCCGCCCATTCCGCTGTTTTGGCCGTACCGTCGGTCGTGCCCAAAAGATAGTCGGCGAAGCGGTCATAGCCCGTCGTGCAGCGGGCAAGGAACGCTTCATCCTGCCAACCGTTTTCCACCAGCGTATGGGCGATCCCCAGCATTAACGCCACATCGGTGCCCATATGTGGGGCGATCCACTCCATCTTATCGCCAAAAAAGTCGACGCTTTCCGATCGCATTGGATCGATGCAGATCAGGCGTTTGCCGCTTTGTCGCAGCGCCGCAAAATAGTCGAGCCCCTGTTCATCCGAGGAGTTCCAGGCAATTTTCAGAGTATTCAGCGGGTTCGCGCTCCAGAGCACCACCACCTCGCTATGTTCCAGCACCACCGGCCAGCTAGTCTGCTGCTGGTAAACCTCGTTGCCACCCACCACATAAGGCATGATAGCCTGCGCCGCGCCGGTGGAATAATCGCCAAGATGGCCGGTATCCCCTCCCGCCAGCGCCATGTAACGCTGCAATAGCGTAGCCGCTTTATGCAATACGCCGTTCGAACGCCAACCGTAGGAGCCAGCGAAGATGGACGATGGTCCATAACTTTCGCGAATACGTTTGTGCTGAGCGTGGATCAGATCCAGCGCATCATCCCAACTTACGCGAACAAACTCATCCTGCCCGCGTATGCCTTGCGGCTTATCGGGAGAAGCCAGGAACCCTTTACGCACCATCGGGAAGCGAACCCGCGTTTTACTGTGAACCTGGTCATGCACAACGGTTTGCAGGGAATTTTGGTGTGCCGTCGGGAGTTCGCCATACGAGGCAAAAATGCGTTCTCCGTCGGTTTCAACGCGGACTGGCCCCCAGTGTGCGGCGGTCAATACCGAATGACGCGATGGTGCGTGGGTCAAGGTTCGCTCCTGAATTATTGGGATTATTTATTTTGCCGATCAATGTTACTTACAAATTTCAGAGTTTTCCCTGGAATTTTCTTCATGTGCAGACGTCATAATCAACCGCCACGGTCGCTGTGGTAAAAATAAAAAAGTGATAAGGATTTAAGATGAAAAAACGTGTATTTGTGATTGCTGCCATCGTGAGCGGCGCCCTGGCAGTATCTGGCTGCACAACAAACCCTTACACCGGCGAACGCGAAGCAGGTAAATCCGGCATTGGCGCGGGTATTGGATCGCTGGTCGGCGCAGGCATCGGCGCGCTCTCCTCCTCAAAAAAAGATCGCGGTAAAGGCGCGCTGATTGGCGCGGCGGCTGGCGCGGCGCTGGGCGGCGGCGTGGGTTACTACATGGACGTACAGGAAGCGAAACTGCGTGACAAAATGCGGGGCACAGGCGTTAGCGTGACGCGAAGCGGCGATAATATCATTCTGAATATGCCGAATAATGTCACCTTCGACAGCAGCAGCGCGACGCTGAAACCGGCAGGCGCTAACACGCTGACCGGCGTGGCGATGGTGCTGAAAGAGTATCCCAAGACCGCCGTCAATGTGGTGGGCTACACCGACAGCACCGGTAGCCACGATCTGAATATGCGTCTGTCGCAGCAGCGTGCTGACTCCGTCGCCAGTTCGCTGATCACCCAGGGCGTTGACGCCAGCCGTATCCGTACCAGCGGAATGGGTCCGGCGAACCCGATCGCCAGCAACAGTACGGCAGAAGGTAAAGCGCAAAACCGCCGCGTCGAAATTACCTTGAGTCCATTGCAGTAAACTACCGTACCGGGTAAGGCGGCATGCTTTACCCGGCCTGCATTATTCCCTCGCCAGACCGGATACACCTCGCATTATTCGGTATTCATTCACCATTTACCACGATACGGCTGCCGACAACGGGAAAATCGGCTGGTCGATTATTGCTAAGCGGGTTAATAATAAGCCTGTTCCGGTTGGCGCATGCCGCGCTTACCTTTTGATTTACGGAGAGTCGCATGAAGCCGTCCATCATTCTCTACAAAACCCTGCCTGATGATTTGCTACATCGCCTAGAGGCGCATTTTACCGTCACCCAGGTACCGAACCTGCATCCGGAAACGGTAGCGCGACACGCGCAGGCATTTGCCAGCGCGCAAGGCCTTCTGGGCGCCAGCGAAACCGTTAACCGCGCGCTGCTGGAAAAAATGCCGGCGCTACGCGCGGCATCAACCATCTCGGTGGGATACGATAATGTCGAGGTGGACGCCCTTACTGCCCGCAAAATAGTCCTGATGCACACGCCTACCGTTTTGACGGAAACCGTTGCCGATACGGTGATGGCATTGATGCTGGCCACTGCCCGCCGCGTGGTGGACGTCGCAGAACGGGTTAAGGCGGGTGAATGGACAGAAAGCATTGGCCCGGCGTGGTTTGGCGTCGATGTCCATCACAAAACGCTCGGTATCGTTGGGATGGGGCGTATCGGGATGGCGCTGGCGCAGCGAGCGCACTTTGGGTTTACCATGCCGGTTCTCTATCACGCCCGTCGGCGGCATCAGGAGGCGGAAGACCGGTTTAACGCCCGCTACTGCGATCTGGATACGTTGTTGCAGGAGGCTGATTTTGTCTGCGTGATCCTGCCGCTAACGGCAGAAACGCGACATCTGTTTGGCGCAACACAGTTTGCCAGAATGAAATCGTCCGCCATTTTTATTAATGCCGGACGCGGCCCGGTGGTCGATGAAAACGCGCTGATTGCCGCGCTGCAAAACGGTGAAATATATGCGGCAGGTCTGGATGTCTTTGAACAGGAACCGCTATCTGTGGATTCGCCCCTGCTGAACATGTCTAATGTCGTCGCGGTGCCGCATATTGGCTCGGCAACGCATGAGACGCGCTACAACATGATGGCCTGTGCGGTGGATAATTTGATTGATGCGCTGCAGGGAAAAATAGAGAAGAACTGCGTCAATCCGCAAGCGGCGGGATAACGCTACAGGCCCGATAAGCGCTGGCTTGCGCTTATCGGGCAGACTGTCATTACTGGGTCGCGTTTACCGCCGCCGTCCAGGCCTGATTAAACGCCTGATGCTGCGAGGCCAACGGCCCAATCAGCGCATTATATTGGCTGGCCTGCTGTGAGGTCGGGAACTGAATGCCGTTCGCGACAAAGCTCACCTGCTCGCCCTGTTGCGCAATATAATCGCCCACTTGTACCAACTGCTGCGTAAAGATCTGCGCCGCCGGGATCAGCGGCTGCAAAGCATCTGCCGGCACGGTGACTACTTTTTTGTAGACCTGATCAAACACAGGTTTCAGGTCATCGGCCTGCTTTAACGCGCCATGCGCGGCATCAGCCTGCAGTTTTGCATTCTGCAACTGTTGCGCCAGCACGCCTAACGAACCATTTGCCTGCCGCAGCGGCCCGCGTTGCGTCATATAATCCTGCGGAACGCGGATGGCGTTAACGCTATCGACCACCGGGCGCAGACCGGAATCCATCGCCTGGTTTACCTGCTGCGAGTAGCCATACAGTATCGCGTAATCAGACACGAACGGACCAAACTGTTTTTTCTGATCGGCCGTCAGCGTTGGTAAACGCTCTCCGCTACGCATTGCTGTATTCTGCAGGAAATCGACAAACGCTTTGCGCTGATCGCCTTCTTTATCAAAACACCCGCTCAGGCTAAACACCATTAATAACGCCACAACAGGCGCAAACCAGCGAGAGCAGGACTTACCTGTCGCCATTGTTAATACTCCTTTCACCCAAAAATGCGCACAACGACACCTGCGTGCCTGACGGCTTACAAGGATAGTCCAGGTCAGGCTTGCAGGATACCCTTTCCACGCGATCTTGTAGCGGAAAATTATGTTTATCTGCATCAATGCTTAATTTGTTATTTTATTGTTAATTTTTGGTCTGACACTGCGATAAAAAACGCGGCAAGAAAGCTTTCCAGCGGGGGATGTAATATTTTTTTAATCTTTACAATTATTTTCTGAAAGACGGATATGCCTTCCTGGATCAAATTGTTAGCGTCCTAAAAGTCGCGTAGCGTAAGGCATCGAAACGAATCGATAGCGCTTCCTGGCGGCGCGTCGCCCCCCACCCGCAAGTTTCCCGACTATTCTTAAGAGGCTTCGATGCACTTCACGATCCCGCTGTGTGATTTACAGGAGTTCTCAATGGAATATAAAGATCCGATGTTTGAGCTGCTGAGCAGCCTGGAACAAATTGTTTTTAAAGATGAAACGCGAAAGATCACCCTGACGCAAAAACCCAATCCTTTTACCGAATTTGAACAGTTACGGAGAGGGACGGGACTAAAAACAGATGAATTCGCCAGAGCGCTGGGCGTAACGGTTGCCATGGTTCAGGAATGGGAATCGAAACGCGAAAAACCCACGCCAGCAGAGCTCAAATTGATGCGCCTGATACAGGCGAACCCACGCTTAAGTAAGCAATTGATGGAGTAATTTTTACCCCTTTCTGTTTTAACGGTCCTGCGTAAGGACCGTTTTCCCCGCCCGATTCCTGGCCTGGAGAAATAAAGTAAAATAAAAGTTGCATCGCCCGGCATTACATGAGTTAATGTGCTCAACGGTTTGACGTACAGACCATTAAAGCAGTTTAGTAAGGCAAGTCCCTTCAAGAGTTATCCATTAGATACCCCTCGTAGTGCGCATTTCCTTAACGCTTAAAAAATCTGTAAAGCACGCCATAACGCCGAAAGGCACACTTATTTTTTAAAAGGTAATACACTATGTCCGGTAAAATGACTGGTATCGTAAAATGGTTCAACGCTGATAAAGGCTTCGGCTTTATTACTCCTGATGACGGTTCTAAAGACGTGTTCGTACACTTCTCCGCCATTCAGAACGATGGTTACAAATCTCTGGACGAAGGTCAGAAAGTTTCCTTCACCATCGAAAGCGGCGCTAAAGGCCCGGCAGCTGGCAACGTAACCAGCCTGTAAGCTTAAAAAGCTCAGAATTTTGAATCCCTGCCTGATGGCGGGGATTTTTTTTATTCCAATTCCCCCCTCTCCCCCAGCATAACTTTGCATTACTTTACCCTGCGTTCCTTTGACCTTTCCCTTAGGGGAACCCCTATAGTAGGCAAGGAGATTGTTCACAAGGAATTGAAGTTATGTCGAAATCATCATGGTTATTACTTTTGGGTTTATGCGCCAGCGGCTCCGCGCTTGCGGCATCCTCAGAATCCGCTTTTCTGGCGCAACATGGGCTGGCGGGAAAAACGGTTGAGCAGATCGTGGATACGATTGATCAGACGCCGCAGAGCCGTCCTTTGCCTTACTCCGCGTCGATTACCAGTACCGAACTCAAATTATCTGACGGAGAGCAGATTTATACGCTGCCGTTAGGCGACAAATTCTATCTCTCTTTTGCGCCCTATGAATGGCGGACACACCCCTGTTTTAACCACAGCCTTTCCGGCTGTCAGGGAGAAATGCCGAATAAACCGTTCACTGTAAAAGTGACAGACAGTAAAGGCGCTGTCATCGTACAAAAAGAGATGCAAAGCTATCGAAACGGATTTATCGGTGTTTGGCTACCGCGCAATATGGAAGGGACGCTCGAAGTAAGCTACAACGGTAAAACGGCGTCACATGCCATTGCCACCAGAGATGACAGCCAGACCTGTCTGACGGAATTACCATTACGTTAAAAAAATGCCCGATAACATAATGGGTTATCGGGCCTATAAAACGCCAACAAGATAAAATTAACAGAGTGCCTTGAGAATGCATAACGCCACAAGAATGGCAGAGGTGGGCTCACTTTGTACTGACCCCAAAACCTAGACAGATTAACCGAGGCATCAGCGAAAGAGTCCATTTAATACATGGGCTCTTTTTTGTTTCTGTGACCCGTCCTGAATAGCGTTGACACGTTCCAGACTTAAATCCGGAGAACGTAATGATGACTGAGTTCAAACGCCCC